>NZ_JASDCY010000027.1:0-34492 GCF_030407675.1 Kocuria sp. APC 4018
ACACACGGCCGTCCTCCCCCCGGCGTCCCCGCACCGCGCTGGTGGTGGGCGGGGGAGTGGCTGGCCTCACGGCGGCGCGGGACCTGGCCGCCGCCGGGCTGCGCGTCACGCTCGTGGAGGCCTCGGACCACTTCGGAGGCGCCGTGGGCGCCCACGAGGTCGCGGGGCTCGTGCTGGACTCCGGTGCGGAGTCCTTCGCGACCCGCTCCACGGCCGTGCCCGAGCTGATGTCGGAGCTCGGTCTCTCGGAGCGGATGGTCACCCCCAATCCCGCGGGGTCCTGGCTGCACCTGCCCGAGGGTGCGGTGCCGGCACCGCGTTCCGGGGTGCTCGGAATCCCGGCCGATCCCACCGCGCCGGAGCTGCGCGCGGCGCTCGGGCGCTCCGGCGTGTCACGCGCGCGGATGGACAAGGTGCTTCCCTCCCGCATGGGTGCGGGTGAACGCACCGTGGGTGCCCTCGTGCGGGCCCGCATGGGCCAGCGCGTGGTGGATCGGCTGGTGGCACCGTTCGTCTCCGGCGTCTACTCCACCCACCCCGACCAGCTGGACGTGGACGCCGTGGCCCCGGGCCTGCGCTCACGCATGCGCGAGCTCGGCAGCCTGGGTGCCGCCGCGGGCGCGCTACGGGAGGCGAGCCCAGCGGGGGCGAACGTCGCCGGGATCGACGGGGGGATGAACCTGCTGAGCGAGCGGCTCGTTGACGACGCCGAGCGGCTGGGCGTCAAGCTGGTGGCCCGCTACGACGTGATCGCCCTGGACCGTGATCCCCGCCGACCGGGGTGGATGGTCATCCAGCGACAGCCCACGGACGGTGACAAGACCGCGGTGGCCCGCGGCGAGCTGCTCGTGCTGGCCGCGGACGGCCCCACGTCCGTGCGGCTCATGGGCTCGCACGTCACGGACGCACAGAACTTCACACCGCGCTCCGGTCCGCGGATCGCGCTCGCGACCCTCGTGCTGGACTGCCCCGCTCTGGACGACGCGCCGCGCGGCACGGGCGTGCTCGTGAGCGACGACGTCCGCGAGGTCCGTGCCAAGGCCCTTACCCACTCGAGTGCCAAGTGGGCGTGGGTGGCACGGGAAGCGGGGGAGCACCGCCACGTGGTGCGGCTCTCCTACGGGCGCACGACCCCCAAGGGCACCGGCGCCTCGCCGGAGGTCGCCCTCGAGGATCGGCACCTGATCTCGCTGGCCCTGGAGGACGCGAGCACGCTGCTGGGCGTGCCCATCGAGCCCGCCCAGCTGGTGGGCGCGGACGTGGTCCGCTGGCACGCTGCACTGCCCCGCACCGACGCGGGGCACAGCGCCCGGGCCGCGGGCTTCCGCCGCGCACTGAAGGACGTCCCGGACGCGGTGGCGGTCGGCGCGTGGTTGTCGGGGACGGGGCTCGCAGCGGTGGTCACGGACACGCGGCAACAGGTCAGGAACCTGCTCGCCCGCCACGGGTACGACGTCGCCACGTGACGTCGCCCACGGGAGCGGCACGGGCGGCGTCGTGGACGCCGTGGCCGGTAACCGGGACCCGCGCGGGTGCAGCGAACGAGAAGAGAAGACGGCGAGAGGAAGTGCACGATGACTGAGCACGGAGCAACAGACGCACAGGACGCCGCGGGAGAGGGCGGCGAGACCCTGTACTGGGCCGGCTACACGGTGCTGGAGCGCACGGGGCAGCGGCCGCAGGACGCCGATTCACCGGCCAACCGGGAGGCGTTCGACGCGCTCGTGGCGAACCTCGAGCAACGGGACGTGACCGTACGCGGCGTGTACGACGTCTCCGGGATGCGCGACGGGGCGGACCTCATGGTGTGGCTCACCGGCAAGGAGCCGGAGGTGCTGCAGGCCGCGATCCGTGAGCTGCGCCGCCAGCCCCTGCTGGCCGGGACCCGGCAGGCATGGAACGCCATGGGCGTGCACCGCGAGGCGGAGTTCACGTCCAACCACTCGCCCGCGTTCGCGCGCGGTGCCGAGGCCCAGAAGTGGGTGTGCGTCTACCCGTTCGTGCGCTCCTACGAGTGGTACTACATGAACCCGCAGCGCCGCGGGGAGATGCTCAAGAACCACGGCATGAAGGCCCGCGAGTACCCGCAGGTGCTCGCCAACACCATCGCGTGCTTCGGGCTCAACGACTTCGAGTGGCTGCTGGCCCTGGAGGCCCCGGAGCTCGTGGACCTGGTGGACATCATGCGCCACTTCCGCAACACCGAGGCACGCCTGCACGTGCGCGAGGAGACCCCGTTCTACACGGGGCGCCGGATCACCACCCACGAGATTGCCGAGGTGCTCGACTGAGATGACTGACACCCGAGAGACCAATGCCCTGAGTGCCGAGCGCGCCAACGCGCCGCACAGCTTCGACGCCCTGATCCTCTCCTCCTTCGGCGGGCCGGAGGGTCAGGAGGACGTGATCCCGTTCCTGCGCAACGTCACGCGCGGCCGCGGCATCCCGGACGAGCGGCTCGAGGAGGTGGCCACCCACTACCGTGCGAACGGCGGCGTGAGTCCCATCAACGCCCAGAACCGGGCGCTGCGCGATGCGCTGGAGGCCGAGCTGCGGCGTCGTGGCGTGGAGCTGCCCGTGCTGCTCGCCAACCGCAACTGGGACCCGTACGTGGCGGACGTGCTGCGCGAGAGCCACGAGCGCGGGTACCGGGACCTGCTGGTGCTCGCCACGAGCGCGTACTCCGGGTACTCCAGCTGCCGCCAGTACCGCGAGGACTACGGCGTGGGCCTGGAGGAGACCGGGCTGCAGGACGAGCTGCACGTGGAGAAGATCCGGCAGTACTACGACTCCGAGGGCTTCCTGCGCCCGTACGCCACCAAGCTGCGGGACTCGCTGCTCGCCCTGCGCGAGCGTACTGACGGACCCGTGCGCGTGCTGTTCACCACCCACTCCGTGCCCATGACGGACGCCAACGCGGCCGGCTCCCAGCGGATGAGCTTCGAGGGGAACTCCGCCTACGTGGCGCAGCACCTTGCGGCCGCGCGCTGGATCGTGGAGCAGGTGGGCGAGCCCATGAACGGGGTGGAGTGGGAGCTCGTGTACCAGTCCCGCTCCGGGCCCCCGCAGGTCCCGTGGCTCGAACCGGACATCTGCGACGTCATCGAGGAGCTGCCCGGCAAGGGCGTCACCGGCGTGGCCGTGGTGCCCCTGGGCTTCGTCTCGGACCACATGGAGGTGCTCTGGGACCTCGACACCGAGGCCCGTGACGCCGCGGCCGAGGCCGGTCTGGAGTTCGAGCGCATCCCCACCGCCGGCACTGATCCCGAGTTCGTGGCCGCGCTCGCGGACCTCGTGGAGCAGCGGCTGGGCACGCCCACCGCGCCCCCGCGGGTCTCCGCGTGCGCCCAGGGCACGTGGTTCGACACGTGCGCCCCGGACTGCTGCGTGAAGGTGCTGCGCGGCCAGAGCGAACCCCGCCCCACGATCGCCCAGCGGCCCGTCGGCGAGCCCATCCCCGTGGGCCTCGACGAGAACGGCGAGGTGATCCACCGGTGAGTGGACCCGTGTTCAGGGTGGGCACCCGTGGCTCGCAGCTGGCCATGACCCAGAGCCGGTGGGCGGCCGAGGCCGTCTCCCGTGCGGGGGGCATCGACCACGAGCTCGTCACGGTGCGCACCGAGGGGGACGTCCTCACGGGGCCGCTGTCCCAGATGGGCGGTACCGGTGTGTTCGCCACCGCGCTGCGGGCGCAGGTGCTCGACGGGCGGGTGGACCTCGCGGTGCACTCGCTCAAGGACCTCCCCACGGCCCCCGTGGAGGGTCTGCGGATCGTGGCCCTGCCCGAGCGTGAGGACCCGCGGGACGCCCTGTGCGCCCGGGACGGCTTGACGCTCGCCGAGCTGCCCGAGGGTGCGGCCGTGGGCACGGGCTCACCCCGGCGCGTGGCCCAGCTGCGGGCCCTGCGCCCGGACCTGCGCATCGTGGACATCCGCGGCAACGTGGGCACCCGCCTGAACCGGGTGGCTCCCGGTGATCCGGGGGACCTGGACGCCGTGGTGCTCGCGGCCTCCGGTCTCAAGCGGCTGGGCCTCGAGGGCAGCATCACGGAGTACCTGGACCCCCACATGATGCTGCCCGCCCCCGGTCAGGGCGCGCTCGCACTCGAGGTCAGTGCCCAGCTGGACCCCGCCGGGCCGCTCATGCGGGGTCTCGAGGCCGTCGACCACCTGCCCACCCGGCTCGCGGTCACCGCAGAGCGGGCCGTGCTCGCCCAGCTCGAGGCCGGCTGCGCCGCGCCCGTGGGCACGTTCGCCCGCGTGGCCGGGGACGTCCTGGAGCTCGACGTGGTCGTGGCCAACCCGGACGGGTCCGAGGTGATGCGCCGCAGCGAGTCCGTGCCCGCGCTGTCCGTCGAGGAGGCCGAGGCCTTCGGGCGCCGGATTGCGGACGACCTGCTCTCCCAGGGCGCCGACCGGTTGGCACGGCTGAGCCTGTGACGGCCCGTCGCGTGCTCGTGACCCGCGATCCCGCCGCCGCGCGCCCTCTGGCCGCGCTGCTGCGGGAGCGCAGGTACGAGCCGTGCACCGCCCGGTTGCTGGAGGCCTCCCTGCCCCTCGACACCGAGCCCCTGCGCGAGATGCTGCGCGAGGCGGCTCGACCCGCTGTTCCCACGTGGCTGTGCCTGACCTCGGCCACCGCGGTCCACGCCCTCGCGGCGGTCGCGGACTCCCCGGACTGGAGCGCGCATCTCGACGCCGCCCGGCCCGCCCCGCTGCGGATCGCCGCCGTGGGTGCCGCGACCGCGCGGGCCCTCGCCGAGCACGGTGTGGGCGTGGATTTCGTGCCCGCCGAGACCTCCAGCGCCGTCGGCATGCTCGAGGAGTGGCCGGAGCGCATCGAGGAGCCGGGGCTCGAGGGCAGGCAGTCCCCCGCCGCGTCCGGTGCACCACGGGCCCTGCTGCCCGTGTCCGCGCTGGCCTCCACCACTCTCGAGGAGGGCCTGCGGGCCAAGGGGTACCGTGTCTGGCGGACTTGCGCCTACGACATGGTGCCCGCCCCCGCCCCGCGGCCGCTGAGCAGGATCGCGTCCGAGCCGGACGACGCCCCGGAGCTCGATCGCACGGCCGCCCGGGCAGCGTGCGCCTCGGGTGAGCTGGCGGCCGTGGTGGTCACGGCGCCGTCGCGGGCGGCGGAGCTGCTGGACGGCAACCGTCCGTCGGCGGGCACCGCGTGGATCGCGATCGGTGAGCCCACCGCCCGCGCACTGCGTGAACGCGGCCTGACCCCCGTGACCGCCGCGCAGCCCACCCCGGAGGCGCTCGCCGACGCGGTGGACCACGCCCTCGCGGACCGCCGAGGTGGTCCCAGGACGACCTCTCATGACACAACGATTCAATGAACCAGGAGATCTGCAGATGAACGACGACGTGTCGTACGACATCGTGTCCCGCCCCCGGCGCCTGCGCACTACCCCGGCCATGCGCCGGTTCGTGGCCGAGACGCGGCTGGACGCCTCCGACCTGATCCTGCCGGTGTTCGTCAAGGAGGGGATCACCGAACCGCAGCCCCTGACCTCGATGCCCGGTGTGGTGCAGCACAGCATGGACTCGCTCCGGCGCGCCGCCGCGGAGGCCGTGGAGCTCGGCCTGGGCGGATTCATGATCTTCGGTGTGCCCGAGACCCGGGACGCCGAGGGCTCCGCGGCCCTGGACCCGGAGGGAATTCTCAACCGCGGCATCCGTGCGGTGCGCGAGGAGGTGGGGGACGGCGTCGTCGTCATGGCGGACCTGTGCCTGGACGAGTTCACCGACCACGGCCACTGCGGCGTGCTGGACGCCCAGGGCCGCGTGGACAACGACCGCACCCTGGAGATCTACGGCCGGATGGCCGTGGCCCAGGCCGAGGCCGGGGCGCACATGCTGGGGCCGTCCGGGATGATGGACGGCCAGGTGGGTGTGATCCGCGCCGCGCTGGACGCCGCGGGCCGCGAGGACGTCTCCGTGCTCGCGTACACCGCCAAGTACTCCTCGGCGTTCTACGGCCCGTTCCGCGAGGCCGTGGACTCCACGCTCACCGGAGACCGCAAGACCTACCAGATGGATCCCGCGAACCGGCGCGAGGCGCTGCTCGAGCTGCAGACGGACCTCGCCGAGGGCGCGGACATGGTCATGGTCAAGCCCGCGATGAGCTACCTGGACATCCTGCGCGAGGTCGCGGATGCCTCTCCGGTTCCGGTGTCCGCGTACCAGATCTCGGGGGAGTACGCGATGATCGAGGCCGCGTCCGCCAACGGGTGGATCGACCGCGAGGCCGCGATCCGCGAGTCCGTGCTCTCCATCAAGCGCGCCGGGGCCGACTCGATCCTGACCTACTACGCCGCTGAACTCGCCCGCCGCCTCCGCCAGGAGAACGGCCGGTAACTGCCCACCCGCCGCGCCCGCGCGGTGCCCGGGACACGGTCCCGGCGAAAGGAATGACGTGATCTCATGAGTGTTTCCCAGGAACTGTTCGACCGTGCCCGCCGCGTGATGCCCGGGGGTGTGAACTCGCCCGTGCGCGCGTTCAACTCCGTGGGCGGCACCCCGCCGTTCATCGCGGCCGCCAAGGGCCCGTACCTCACGGACGTGGACGGCCGCGAGTACGTGGACCTCGTGTGCTCGTGGGGCCCCGCCCTGATCGGGCACGCGCACCCCGTGGTCACCGAGGCCGTGCACGAGGCCGTGGAGCGCGGCCTGGGCTTCGGCGCCACCACGCGTGGCGAGACCGAGCTCGCGGAGCTCGTGGTGGAGCGCGTGGCACCGCTCGAGGAGATCCGCATGGTCTCCACGGGCACCGAGGCCACCATGACCTCCCTGCGCCTGGCCCGCGGCTTCACGGGCCGTGACCTCGTGGTGAAGTTCGCCGGCTGCTACCACGGCCACGTGGACTCGCTGCTGTCCGAGGCCGGCTCGGGCCTCGCCACGCTCGCGCTGCCGGGTTCCGCAGGTGTCACCGAGGTGACCGCCGCACAGACCCTGGTGCTGCCCTACAACGACGTCGCCGCGCTCGAGACCGCGTTCGCCGAGCACCCCGGCCAGATCGCCGCGGTGATCACCGAGTCCGCACCGTGCAACATGGGCGTGGTCACCCCCGAGGACGGCTTCAACGCCGCGATCCGCCGCATCACGCAGGCGGACGGCGCGCTCATGATCCTGGACGAGGTGCTCACCGGCTTCCGCGTCCACGAGGCCGGGTACTGGGGCCTCAGCAACGCGGCGGGCGAGAGCTGGGCGCCGGACCTCTTCACGTTCGGCAAGGTCATCGGCGGCGGGCTGCCCACCGCGGCTCTCGGCGGTCGCCGGGACATCATGGAGCACCTGGCCCCCACCGGTCCCGTGTACCAGGCGGGCACCCTGTCCGGGAACCCGGTGGCGATGGCCGCCGGTCTCGCGACCCTCAAGTGCGCGGACGCGGTGGCCTACCAGACCATCGACCGCCGCTCCGAGCAGCTGCGCGCCGGACTGCGCGAGGCCCTCGACGCCGCCGGGGTGGACTACTCCATCCAGGAGGCGGGCAACCTGTTCTCGGTGGCGTTCGGCACCCGCGCCACGGGCGTGCACGACTACGCGGACGCCAAGGGCCAGGAGGCCTTCAGGTACACCCCGTTCTTCCACGCCATGCTGGACGCCGGCGTCTACCTGCCGCCCTCGGTGTTCGAGGCGTGGTTCCTCTCCGCGGCGCACGACGACTCCGCGATGGACCGGATCCTCTCGGCGCTGCCGGCCGCGGCGCGGGCCGCCGCGGAGGCACAGCCCCCGCAGGCCTGATCCGCTCCTGCGCGCCCCGTCCAGATCCGGATCGCGGGCGCGGAACGGGCACGTGCTCGACGACGGCGCGGCACCCTGGGAGGGGTGCCGCGCCGTCGTGCCGGGGCTGCGGGGACTACGGGCGCGGGTGGACGGGCCACGTGCCGTCCACGACCGCGGCGGGGTCCTTGCGGCGGAAGTACTCCTGAAGGGAGGCGGCCTGTTCGGCGGCCCACCCGATCTGCGCCTCGTGCAGCGCGGCGGCGGGTTGACGGAGCTCCGCGAAACGATCGGCCAGGGCCGCGGCGAGCCGCTCGGTGGCCAGGGCGTCCGCGGCGGAGGTGTGAGCGGCGTCGAGCACCACGCCGTACTCCTCGCACAGCGCGCCCAGGGTGCGCTTGCCGCGGCGGTAGCGGTGCACCTGCTTGTTGAGCACGAACGGGTCCAGCACGGGGAACGGCTCGGGGGCGGGCAGGCCGTGGCGCTCGGTCTCGCGCGTGAGCACCGTGAGGTCGTACGCCGCGTTGAACGCCAGCACGGGGACCCCGGAACGCCAGAACCCGGCCAGCACCTCGCCCAGCTCGGCCGTGACCTCGGCCGCCGGGCGGCCCTCCGCCCGCGCCCGTTCCGTGCTGACCCCGTGCACGGCTGCGGCCTCCTCCGGGATCTCGATGCCCGGATCGGCGAGCCACTCCCACTCCTGCTGCACCTCTCCCGCGGGGGAGACCAGCACCACGGAGGCCGTCACGATGCGCGCCTGCTGGGGATCACGCCCGGTGGTCTCCAGGTCGAAGCACGCGCGGGGGCCCTGGTGCCACGGGGCGTCGGACGCCACGACGCCGCTCGCGACCGCACCGTTCGCGGCCGCACCGCTCGCGACCCTAACGTTCGCGGAGTTTGGTGCCTGGGCCCCTGTGGAGGGGGCGCCGGGAACGGACCACCGCGGAGCAGGTGCCGCTCGCGTCACCATCCCCGCGGACGTGGGCGTCTCCAAAGATGCGGGGGCCGCACCCGGCTTTGACGGGCCCGGCCCGGTTGATCCCGACCCGTGTGGTGCTGGCCCGGTCGATCCGTCACGGGGATCCTCGGTGGTTCCGGGGACCGGATCGAAGAGCGAGGGCTGCTCGGGCGCCGGTTCGGCGCCAGCGGCGGCACCCGGGGCGGCGGGCGGCTCCGGGGCGTCGAAGAGGGCGGGCTGGGCGGCGTCGTCGGAGTGGTTCGGGGAGGACATGGCACCACGGTACTGGGTGTGACCCACGCCCTTATGCGTGTCGGAGGCACGTGGTGGGATGAGCCCATGCGAACGCAGCGAGAAGCCTCCTGGCGTGTCCTCCCGCCACGCGGCACGGACACCGCCCAGGTGCCCGTGGAGCTGGACCCCGCGCAGCGGACGGTGGTGGACCTGTCGGCCGGGCACGGCCCCGTGCTGGTGCTCGGAGCGCCCGGAACGGGGCGCAGCACCGTGGTCGTCGAGGGGGTGGCGCGTCGGATCGCCGCGGGCACGGACCCCCAGCGGATCCTCGTGCTGACTCCCTCCCGCGAGTCCGCGGCCACGCTGCGGGACCTCGTGAGCCGCCGGGCCGCGGCCACCATCAGCACCCCGCTGGTTCGGGCCTGGCAGGCGTACGCCTTCGACGTCCTGCGTCGCGCGCAGTCGGAGGGGCTCATGCCGGGCATCGACCTCCCCCCGGTGCTGCTGTCCGGGCCGGAGCAGGACGCTTTCCTCGCGGACATGATGCGCGGTCACGCCGCTGGTCTCGGCGGCTCCGTGGTGTGGCCCGCGGACCTTCAGGACGCGCTCGGCACGCGGGGATTCCGCGGTCAGCTGCGGGAGCTGTTCGACCGCATGAACGAGTACCGCGTGGAACCCGAGCAGCTCGCCGCGTGGGCCGAGCCCCTCGGCCACCCGGAGTGGCGCACCGCGGCCGCGTTCCGCACCGAGTACCAGCAGGTCCGGGCGCTGCGCATGCCCAACGTCTTCGACCCCTCCGAACTGGTGGACCGCGCCGCCCGTGTCCTCGAGGAGAACCCCGAGTTCCTTGCGCGGGAGCAGCAGCGCCTGGACGTGGTCGTGGTGGACGACCTGCAGGAGGCCACCCGCTCCGTGCACCGGCTGATCGGCGTGCTGTGCCGCGGTCAGGACGCGGTGCTCACCGCCAATCCGGACACCACGGTGCAGGGGTTCCGCGGGGCACGCCCCGAGGCGCTGCGCACCCTGGAGGACCGCGTGGGGACACCCGCTCGCCCCGTCCAGCGCCTGCACCTGCACACGAGCCACCGCATGTCCCGTGCCGTCAATGAGGCGTGGCAGCGCGTGGCGCGGGCCGTTCCCGTTGTGGCGGGAGCACGCACCGACAGAGCACCGGAGCAACCGGCCGACCCGGAAGCCGAACCCTCAGCTGATCCCCCCGCCGGTCCTCCGGACGAGCACGCCGCCGGCGTCGCCGCATCCGTGGCCCCCGCGGCTACGGCCGCACGCGCGGTCGCACCGGACGGGGTGCGGGTGGCCACGTTCGAGTCGCCCACGGCCCAGTCGCGCTGGTGCGCGGACCACTTCCTGCGGCTCCACGTGCTGCACGGCGTCCCCTACCGGGACATGGCGGTGATTGTGCGCAGCGGCCCGCAGCTGTCCGCGCTCACCCGGCAGCTCTCGTCCCTGGGTGTTCCCACCACCACGTCCGCCGCGGAGACCCCGTTGCGTGACGAGCCCGCGGTGATTCCGCTGCTGGACGCCCTCCGGCTGCTCCTGGCGGCGCAGGAGCTGCCCGGCGACCATCACCAGGTTGAGGGCCCATCCCCGTCCGGTGGGGCGGACGACTCACCACCGCGGGAGACGGACCAGACCGGGGACGCAGACACGCCGCACGAGGAGTCAGCCGCCCGCGACGAGCAGACGAGCCCGCGCACCGTGCTCACCGCTGCCACGGCGGTCTCCCTGCTGACCTCGCGGATCGGTGGCGCCTCCCCCATGGAGGTGCGCCGCATCCGGCAGCGGCTGCGCGGCTACGAGCTGCGCACGGGCGGGGGGCGCACGAGCGACGACCTCCTCGTCCAGGCCCTCGGGGACGGCGTCCTGCTGGAGCTCGCCGAGGTCCGTTCCGACGCCGCCGCTCGGGTCGCCGACATGCTCGAGGCCGGGCAGGCCGCGCTGGACGCTCCCGGTGCCACCGCGGAGTCCGTGCTGTGGGCGCTGTGGGAGGCCTCGGGAGTGGGGCCGCGCTGGCGGCGTCGTGCGCTGGCCGGGGGAGCGGAGGCCGTGCGGGCGGACCGGGACCTGGACGCGGTGGTCGGGCTGTTCGAGGCCGCCGAGCGCTTCGTGGACCAGGTTCCCGGGGCCACCGCTCGGGCGTTCATGGACTACATGGACCACCAGGAGCTGCCCATGGACACCCTCGCGGCCAGGGCACCCGCGGAGGACAACGTGTCCGTCACCACCCCCGCCGGGGCCGCGGGAAGGGAATGGGCGCACGTGGTCGTGGCCGGCGTCCAGCAGGGGGTGTGGCCCAACACCGCCCTGCGCGGGCAGCTGCTCGGCACGGAGGTCCTCACGGACGCGCTGGACCACGGCCCCGAGCAGGCCACGCGGCTCGGTGCCGTGGACCGGTTGCGCCAGGTGCGCTTCGACGAGCTGCGCCAGTTCGCCACGGCCGTCTCCCGCGCCCGCACGAGTCTCACCGTCACGGCGGTGGCCACCCAGGACGAGCAGCCGTCCGAGTTCGTGGATCTCGTGGCACTGGGCCGCGGTGAGGAGACGGGCATCGCCGTCGAGGCGCTCGACGCTCCGGAACCGCTCACCCTGCGCCAGCTGACCGGCACCCTGCGGCGGACCCTCCACGCGGAGGACGTGCCCCGGACCCACCGTGAAGCGGCCGCGCGGCTGCTCCACGAGTTCGCCACCGCCGTGGACCCCGTGGCGGGTGCCGCCCCCGAGCAGTGGTGGGGAGTGAACCCCCTGACCACGGAAGATGCGCTGTTCGACCCCGAGGAGGCCGTCCGGGTGTCACCCTCCAAGATCGAGACCGTGCACCGCTCGCCCCTGGACTGGTACGTGAGCGAGGCCCGCGCCACGGAGACCACGGACCTCAAGCGAGGGCTGGGCACACTCGTGCACGACATCGCCGAGCACATGCCGGACGCGGACGCCGTGGAGCTGATCGCGGAGCTGCGCCGCCGGTGGCCCTCCCTCGGGATGCCCGAGGGGTGGACCGGTGCGCAGGAGCTCGAACGCGCCGAGACCATGCTGCGGAAGTTCGCACAGTACGCCCGGGAGATGCGCACGCAGCACGAGCGCGAGCTGGTCGCGGTGGAGGGGAGCTTCCAGGTTCTCGTGCGCAGCCCCGCGCGGGACGCGCTGCTCACGGGGCGGGTGGACCGCCTGGAGGTGGACGCCCACGGCCGCCACGTGGTGGTGGACCTGAAGACCGGCAAGCACAAGCCCACCAAGGACGACATCCCCGAGCACCCGCAGCTCGCCGCCTACCAGGTGGCCCTCCAGGCCGGCGCCGGGCAGGCCATGCAGGACAGCGTCCAGAGCGAGGACCTGCACGGCACGGACCGTCCCGAGCGGATCGAGCTGCCCGAGGGCACGGTGCTCACGCAGCCGGGTGGAGCGCTGCTCGTCCAGCTCGGTGACGCCACGGCCAAGCCCGGCGTCCAGCAGCAGGACCCGCTGGACGAGGACCACCAGTGGGCCCGGGAACTCATCGCCCAGGCGGCGCTGCTGATGGCCGGGACCCGGTTCGAGGCACGCCACACCGCGGAGCAGGAGAACGGCGGCCACGGCAGATCGTGCGCGGTGCCGTGGTTGTGCCCGTTGTGCGCGCAGGGCAGGCAGGTGACGGAGAAATGACCATGCAGGACTTCACCCCGGGGGACATCAGGTTCTCCCCGCAGGACATCGCCGAGGCCCTCGGGGAGCACCCGCCCACGGAGCAGCAGGCCGAGGTCATCGCCTCGCCCCTCACGCCGCGGCTCGTGGTGGCCGGTGCCGGCTCCGGGAAGACCACCACCATGTCCGACCGCGTCACCTGGCTGGTGGCCAACGGGCTGGTGCGTCCCGAGGAGATCCTGGGCGTCACCTTCACGCGCAAGGCCGCCGGCGAGCTCTCGCAGCGGATCGCGAAGAAGCTCCGCATGCTGCGCAGCACGGGTCTGCTCACCGAGCCCGAGGAGGACGAGGACGCTCCGGGGGCCGTGCAGGAGCCCACCGTGAGCACCTACCACTCCTACGCGAACTCCCTGGTGCGCAGCTACGGCCTGCGCCTGGGCATCGAGTCGGACACGGTGCTGCTCGGGCAGGCCCAGACCTGGCAGCTGGCGAGCGACCTCGTGCGCGGCTGGGACGGTCCCCTGCCCGAGTCGGTTCCCGCCGTGGACACCCTGACCGGGGGACTCATCACCCTGTCGTCGGAGGCGTCCGAGCACCTGGTGGAGGCCCACCGGATCCGCGAGTTCGTCCAGCGCTTCCGCGTGGCGTGCCAGGACGTCCCGCCGGACGGCCGCAAGAAGTCCCCGGGGGACAAGGTGGTGAAGGCCCTGTCCCGCATGGAGCAGACGGACGTCCTCGCGCAGCTGGTGGAACGCTTCCACGCCGTCAAGCGTCAGGAGTCGGCGCTGGACTACGGCGACCTCCTCTCCCTCGCGGCGCGCATCGTCCGGGTGGACCCGCACGCGCGGACCGTGGAGCGGGACCGCTTCAAGGTCGTGCTGCTGGACGAGTTCCAGGACACCTCGCACGCCCAGCTGGCGCTGTTCTCCGGTCTCTACGGGGACGGGCACTGCGTCATGGCCGTGGGCGATCCGCAGCAGTCGATCTACGGCTTCCGCGGCGCCTCGTCCGGGCAGCTGTTCAGTTTCGTTGAGAACTTCCCGCTCCGCGGGGCGGACGGTCACTCCCGGTACGCCCCCACGAGCTTCCTCACCACCGCGTGGCGCAACAGCCTGTCCGTCCTGGACGTGGCCAACGCCGTGGCCGCACCGCTGCGCACGGCACCGTCCTGGAGCCGGTCCGCCGCGTCCGTGGACGTGCCCCCGCTGGATCCCGCCCCCGGCGCGGTCCGCGGACGCGTGCGGGTGAGCCGCTACCTCACGGACACGGAGGAGGCCCAGGCCACCGCCGGGCTGATCCACGAGCAGCGGGCCGCCCACGAGGGACAGCCTCTCGAGGAGATGCCCACCATGGCCGTGCTGTGCCGCCGCAGGGCGCAGTTCGAGCCCCTGAGGCTGGAGCTCGAGGCTCTCGACATCCCCTACGAGGTCGTGGGGCTGGGCGGGCTGCTGCACACGCCGGAGGTCAGCGACGTCGTGGCCATGCTGCACGTGCTCACGGACCCGGGCCGTTCGGACGCCCTGGCCAGGCTGCTTGCGGGGGCGCGCTGGCGTCTTGGCGCGCGGGACCTCGCCGCGCTGGGGGACTGGGCGGCCGAGCTGGAACGGCGGCACGAACGTGCCGCGCGAGGCGAGGAGCCCACCCCCTCGGAGTCAGGGGCCCCGGGAACCCGGGACACCCCCACGGGCGAGGACGCCCGCGACGTGGTGATGGCCGATGCCGTGGACGGCTCCAGCCTGATCGAGGCGCTCGAGACCCTCCCGCGTGACGGTTGGGTGTCCTCGCGGGGCCGCAGCATCACCCCGGAGGGCATGCGTCGGCTCCGGTCGCTGCTCGCGGACGTCAAGGCCCTGCGGGAGGTGCTCGGCGACGAGCTGACCACCGTGATCCACGAGGTGGAGACGGTGCTCGGGCTGGACATCGAGCTGGCCGCGCTGCCCGGGGAGGATCCCGCGACCGCGCGGCGCAACCTGGACGCCTTCACGGACCAGGCGGTGCAGTTCTCGGCCACCACGCGCACCCACGACGTCGCGGCGTTCCTCGCCTGGCTCGAGGCCGCGTCCCGGGAGGAGAACGGTCTGGACCTGCCGCCCTCCCACACCCGGCACGACGCCGTCCAGCTGCTCACGGTCCACGCCTCCAAGGGCCTGGAGTGGGACCACGTCTACGTTCCGGGGCTGAACCAGGACGACTTCCCGTCCAAGAACTCCTCCGCGTGGACGGGGGACGCCGCCAAGCTCCCCTGGCCGCTGCGCGGCGACGCGTCGCAGCTGCCGGAGTGGGCACCGCGGGTGGATGACGTGCGGGAGCTCGAGGCGTCGTTCGCGGAGTTCACCGAGGAGGTGGCCGAGCACGACCTGGGGGAGGAACGCCGCCTGGCCTACGTGGCCTTCACCCGCGCCAAGACGCTGCTGGAACTCTCCGGTTCGGTGTACCGCGGCACCGGCAAGAAGCCCAAGGCGGTCTCGCCGTTCCTGGAGGAGGCCAGGGACATGGCGGAGGCCGCCACCCCGGGGTTCGAAGAAGGACCGTGGGCTGACGGTTCCGAGGCGGACAGCAACCCCCAGCTCGACACCCGGGTCAGCGCCCTTTGGCCCTACGACCCCCTGGAGGGCCCCACAATCACCCGCACCTCACGGGACGCGGACGGCAGGCTCACCGAAACGGTTCTGCCACCGGCCCACGCGGGCCGCCGCGCACGGGCGGAGGCGGTCGCGCAGGCCGTGCGGGAGGGAGGCTTCCCGGAGCTGCGCGAGCTCTCGGACGAGGGGCTTGCCTCTGGCCCCGAGGGCGCCACCGTGCGGCGGTGGCGGCACGAGGCCGAGCTGCTGCTCGCGCGACGCGCCGACCCCGACCGTCCGCGCACCGTGCACATGCCCTCGCACGTCTCGGCATCCACACTCGTGGCCATGGACAGCGATCCCGAGGGGTTCGTCAGCGGGCTGCGCCGTCCGATGCCCCGGAAACCGGGATCAGCGGCCCGTGCGGGGACCGCGTTCCACACGTGGGTGGAGAACTTCTACGGGGACGCCGCCATCTTCGACCTGGACGAGCTGCCCGGCGCGGACGACCACGTGGACGAGGACCTCGACCTTCCGCGTCTGACGGAGACGTTCCGGGCGAGCCCGTGGGCCACGCTGCAGCCTTTCGCGATCGAGCTGCCGGTGGAGACGCCGGTGGGTTCGCTCACGGTGCGGGGACGGATCGACGCCGTGTTCCGCACCCAGGAAGGGTGGGAACTCGTGGACTGGAAGACCGGGCGGGTCCCGCACGGCCGGGACCTGCGGCAGAAGTCCGGCCAGCTCGCCCTCTACCGGCTCGCGTTCGCACGGTGGCAGGGCGTCCCGGTGGAACGGGTGTCGGCAGCGTTCTACTACGTGGCGGAGGACCGTGTGGTGCGCCCCCACGACCTCGCGGACGAGGAGCAGCTCGAGCGCATCGTGGCGTCCATCTACCGTCGGGGAGGAGCCCCCTCGACAGACGAGTCGCCCGATACTCCGTGACCGTCACCGTGACCGTGGGGTGAGCCCTCCACCTCAGTGGCATCCTCGCAGGTGGCCTCCGCGCCGGTGGTCTCCTCACCGGTGGCTTCCCCGCCGGGCCCGGACTCGTCCGCGGGGGCGTGCCTGCCGGTCTGCGGCGGGTCCAGGGCGCTCGAGCCGGCCCCGGACGGGAGGGGATCGTCGAGCGGACCGGGAACTCCCGGGGAGGGGGACTCGCTGGCCCGCACGTCGCGCGCCAGCGTGTCCAGCATGCGGCGCGCGTTGTCCACCATGGACGGGATGTCCCGGTCCACGCCGCGCACCAGCCACTCGGCCAGCGCGAACTCCGCCTTGAGGTGCGCGCGGCGCAGCAGGTGGCGGTCGGGCGGCTGGACGGCGGCCACGGAGTAGGCCTCCAGCACGGTGTCCGCGAACGTGGAGTCGCTCATGCCCACGAGCCACGAGAAGTCCTCGGCGGGATCTCCCACGTGCAGGTCGCTCCACCCGGTAAAGGAGGCCAGGGACCCGTGGTCCACCGTGATGTTGTCCTCGTGCAGGTCCCCGTGCACCACGCGGGTGGAGAACTGCCACAGGGTGGTGTCCTCCATGGCCTCCTCCCAGCGGCGCAGCAGCTGGCCGGGGATCTGACCGGTGGTGGCGGCGCGGTCGAGGTCGTGGAGCATGCGCTTGCGGCACTGCTCGGCGCTGTAGGCGGGCAGGTCCGCGTCCATCACGAGCGCGCGGGGCAGCGAGTGCAGCGCGCCCAGGGCCCGGCCGATCTGCACGGCGATCGGCGCGCGCGGCGCGGCACTCGGGGAAGGAGCGTGCAGGGGCGGCTCGGGGTGGGTGTTCTGCCGCTGCAGCTCCGCCAGGCTGAGCGTGGCACCGGGCAGGTGGGAGTACACGAAGGTGCGCAGCTCGCCCCGGGCCACGGATCCGGCCACGGAGGGCAGGTGGAACGGCAGGTGGGAGCGGATGGAGGGCGTGAAGGCCTGCAGCACCAGGTGCTCGGTCTCCAGGCGCATGCTCGCCTCGGTGGTCAGGGGACTGCGGACTCGCCAGCGCTTCCCGGCGGCGTCCTGGACCACGCAGGACCGGAAGTCCGCGGCGTCGTCGGGAGAAGGACCGGTGGCCACGGGGGCCACTCCGGGCACGGCTGCGGCGGCAATGGCGGCTAGCAATTCGGGGGTCGTTCTCACCCCGTCCACCCTACCGCCCGAGCCCTCGGCGGGGGCTGTCCACACGGCCCGTGTGGGTGTCCGGGGCCGGGTCTACAGTGGTGCGGTGATCTCATCCCAGGACCCTGCCACCCCGCCCGCGCCGCCGCTCGGCCCCGATGACCTGCCCTTCGCCGGCCGGCCGTTCGACCGTGATGCGGTGGAGCGCGAGCACCGGGACCTCGTGGCCGCGGCAGAGGAGTCGGGCTCCGCACGGGTCCTGGTGCTCCGGGGGTCCCACGTGCCCACGACGCCGGACGGGCCGTTCCTGCCGCTGCTCACCGAGGTGCCGGCCACCACCGGGGACCCGGCGCGGCCGGACGTGTACCTGGGCCGCACCGCGGACGGGACCCGGGTGGTTCTGCGGACCTTCCCGGAGGACGCCCAGCTGCCCGGGTTCGGGGCTGTGGCCTGGCAGGGGCTGCGCAGCCTGGCCACCACCGTGGCCCCGGAGCTGACGGCGCTGCTGGTCACGGGCCAGGCCATCGCCCTGTGGCACCGCGACCACCCCCGGTGCCCCCGGTGCGGTGCGCTCACGGAGGTGGTGCGCTCGGGCTGGGCCCGCCGCTGCCCCGAGGACGACTCCCTGCACTTCCCCCGCACGGATCCCGCGATCATCGTGGCCGTGGTGGACGACCACCCGGACCCCGCTCAGCAGCGGATCCTGCTGGGACGCTCGTCCCTGTGGAGCGGCAACAGGTACTCCACGTTCGCCGGTTTCGTGGAACCCGGCGAGTCCGCGGAACAGGCCGTGGTGCGGGAGGTGGGTGAGGAGGCCGGGGTCGTCGTGGACACCGTGCAGTACCAGGGCTCGCAGCCGTGGCCGTTCCCCCGTTCGCTCATGCTGGGCTACCGCGCGGTGGCCCACACCGCGCGGGTGCACGCGGACGGCGAGGAGATCCTGGACGTGCAGTGGTTCACCCGCGAGCAGCTGCTCCACGCGGCCCGCCGGGGTGATGTCATTCTGCCGAGCCGGGTGTCCATCGCCCACGCGCTGATCGCCAGCTGGCTGGGCCAGGAGCTGCCGGAGACCGCGTGGTGAGCGCGGACGCGGTGGGGGAGCAGACCGCGGAGGAGCGGATCCTCGGGGGACTGGACCCCGAGCAGCGGGTGGTGGCCACCACGCTGCGCGGCCCGGTGTGCGTGCGGGCCGGTGCGGGCACCGGCAAGACCCGGGCCATCACCCACCGCATCGCGTGGGGGATCGCCTCGGGGGTCTACACCCCGCAGAAGACGCTCGCGCTGACCTTCACCGCGCGTGCCGCCAACGAGATGCGCCAGCGGCTTCGCGCGCTCGGTGCCCCCGGCGTGCAGGCGCGGACCTTCCACTCCGCAGCTCTGCGCCAGCTGCAGTACTTCTGGCCGCAGGCCGTGGGCGGGCCCCCGCCCGGGCTGGTGAACCACAAGGCGCGGCTGATCACGGAGGCCGGCCAGGCCATGCGCCTGTCCACGGACCGGGCCACGGTCCGGGACGTGGCCGCCGAGATCGAGTGGGCCAAGGTGTCCATGCTCACCCCGGACACCTACGTCCAGGCCGCGGAGAAGCGTGACATGCCCGCGGGCTGGGACGCGCGCACCATGCAGCGTCTCTACCAGTCCTACGAGGACCTCAAGGCGGACCGGCACCTGATCGACTTCGAGGACGTCCTGCTCATCACCGTGGGCATCCTCGAGGAGGACGAGCGGATCGCCGCGGCGGTCCACGCCCAGTACCGGCACTTCGTGGTGGACGAGTACCAGGACGTCTCGCCTCTGCAGCAGCGGCTGCTGGACGCGTGGCTCGGCTCGCGGGACGATCTCTGCGTGGTCGGGGACGCCTCCCAGACCATCTACTCCTTCACGGGCGCCACGTCCCGCCACCTGCTGGACTTCCCCGCGCGCTACCCGGGGGCCTCGGTGGTCGAGCTGATCCGCGACTACCGCTCCACCCCGCAGGTGGTGAACACCGCCAACCGGCTGCTGGCGGCGCGCCGCCCCTCCCTCGGCTCCACCCCGGACACGTGGGCCACCCCGTTGCGCCTGGTCTCGCAGCGGCCCGCGGGCCCGGAGCCCGCCTGGAACGAGTACCCGGACGACGAGGCCGAGGCCGCGGGCGTGGCCGTGCGCATCCAGGACCTGATCGACGACGGTGTTGCCCCGCACGAGATCGCCGTCCTGTTCCGCACCAACGGACAGTCGCAGGCCTTCGAGGCCGCGCTCGCCGACGCGAACATCGGCTTCCAGCTCCGTGGCTCGGAGCGGTTCTTCAACCGGCCGGAAATCCGCCAGGCCATCGTGCAGATCCGCTCCGCCGCGCGCACGGCGGGCGCGGACCGCGCGGACGTGCCCCGGCAGGTGCGCGACATGCTCGGCTCCCTGGGCTACACCGAGCGGGCCCCGCGCTCCGACAGCGCCACCCGCGCCAAGTGGGAGTCCCTGCGCGCGCTCGTCTCCCTCGCGGACACCATGGCCCGCCGCGCGGCGGAGGACGGCGAGACGCTCTCGCTCGCGGGGTTCGCCCAGGAGATCGAGCGCCGCGCCGCCACCCAGGAGGCGCCGGTGGTGGACGGCGTCACCCTGGCGTCCCTGCACTCGGCCAAGGGCCTGGAGTGGGACGCCGTGTTCCTGGTGGGGCTGTACGAGGGGCTCATGCCCATCTCCTTCGCGGACACCCCGGACGCCATGGACGAGGAGCGCCGCCTGCTCTACGTGGGGATCACCCGCGCGCGGGAGCACCTCGTGTTCTCGTGGTCGCTCTCGCGCACGCCGGGCGGGCGCCCCAACCGCTCGCGCTCGCGGTTCCTCGACGCCGTCCTGCCACCGGAGCCGCGCACCCCTGCACGACGCCGCGGCGGCCGCTGAGCGGGTCGGCCGCCTTCCGGCGTCGCTGGCTCGTCCGGCCCCGTTGCGCCTCCCGACGCGTCCTGCGGTCGAGGTGCGCCCGGTGACCGTGGGCCGGGACCAGGCCGGGCGGCGTCGTCAGCTGCGGTCCACTTGGGCCCAGAAGTCGGAGGCCAGGGCGGCGAACTCGTCCGCCCGCTCGATCATGGGCCCGTGACCCGTGTTCCGGAAGCGGTGGGTGCGGGCCCCGAGGGCCTTCGCCCCACGGGCGAGGTGACGGAAGGGCAGGACCGTGTCCTTGTCGCCCCACACGATGAACACCGGCAGTCCCGTGGCACGCACACGAGGCACCAGGGCCGCGCGCCACCCGCTCCTGACCCCCGCGGGCGTGCCCACGGAGCGCAGCATCTCGAGCATGGCCTCGGAGCCCCCGGGCCGCTGCGAGAGCCGGTGGTTGTGCGCCACCCGTTCGGGGGTCGCGAAGCGCGGGTCGTGGTACATGGCCCGTTCGGAGCGCAGGGCACCCTTGCGGCTGGGCGCGAGGGCCCGCTCGCCCACTCCGGGGATGCTCGCGAGCCGCAGGGCGGGACTCACGCCGCGGCCAAAGCCCGCCGAGTCGACCAGCAGGAGGCTGCGGACGAGGTCGGGGCGGTCCGCGGTGAGCTGCATGGCCACCGCCCCTCCCAGCGAGTTGCCGACCACGTGCGCCGGTGCGATCCCGAGGGTCTCCACGAGTCCGGCCACCCGGGCGGCCAGGTGCTCCAGCCGCATCCCCTCGGGCGGGACCTCGGAGCCGCCGAAGCCCGGGAGGTCCACGCTCACCACGCGGTGCCCGGCGCTCAGCAGCTCGTGCTGCTCGTCCCAGTCCTTCAGGCTGCGGCCGATGCCGTGGATCAGGAGCACGGGGGTTCCCGCGCCGGTGTCCCGGTACTGCAGCCCGTTCCAGTGCTGCAGGTCGGTCTGCTCGCCGTCCGCGGCGGGGGCGAACGTGAACTCCAGCTGGTCGTCCCGCTCGGTGCCGGGGCGGAACAGGACCTTGTCCCGCAGGTAGTTCTGCCGCACGTTCCAGGCGCCGTCGGCACCTTGGCGGGGGAGCAGGTGCGCGCCGCGCTGGATGTACCCCGAGGCGAGGTCGATGAGCGGTCGCAGCCCGGTCCGGGGCCCCGAGTACCGGGGCGTCACGGCCACTGCGCCCGCGCGGTCCATGCGGTCCAGCACGCGGTGGAAGTACTCGGTCACGAGGTCCACGCGCAGCGTCCACGAGGAGTTGGTGTAGCCGATCGCAAAGGCCATGTTGGGCACTGCGTCCAGCATCATGCCCCGGTAGCTCACGTGCTGGGCCGGATCCACGGTCTCGCCGTCCACCACGAGCTCCGTGTTCCCCAGGAACTGCACGTTGAGTCCCGTGGCGGTGACGACCACGTCCGCGTCCAGGTGGCGCCCGGACGCCAGCTGGATCCCGTCCGGTGTGAAGCGCTCGATGGTGTCCGTCACGACCTCCGCGTCCTCCCCGCGCACGGCGCGGAAGAAGTCCCCGTCCGGTGCGGCGCACAGCCGCTGGTCCCACGGGTCGTACTCCGGCGTGAAGTGCTCGTCCACCGGGAAGGTGGGGCCCAGGTGCTTCACCGCACCGCGGTGCAGCAGCTCGCGCATGGCCTGCGGGCGGCGTCGGCTGAACTCGTAGACCGCCATGCCGCGGGCGATGTTGCGCCAGCGGTTGGCCGCCCCGGCCAGGCGGGGGGGCAGGCGGCGGCGCAGCCTGATGCCCGCCTCGTCCCGGCCCGGCACCGAGGCCACGTAGGAGGGGGAGCGCTGGAGCATGCTCACCCGGGCACCGCGGTCCACGAGCGAGGGGACCAGGGTGATGGCCGTGGCGCCGCTGCCGATGACCACCACGCGCTTGCCCGCCACGTCCAGGTCCTCGGGCCAGTGCTGCGGGTGGACGACCGTGCCCCGGAACTCGGGGAGGGTGGGCCAGTCCGGTGTGAAGCCCTCGTCGTAGCGGTAGTAGCCGGTGGCCATGAACAGCCACCGCCCGCGTAGCCGGGAGACCCCGCCCGTGTGGACGTCCTCGTGCGTCACGGTCCAGGTGTGGGTGTCGGAGGACCACTCGGCCCGCCGCGCACGCTGACCGAACCGGATGTCCTCCAGGACGCCGGCCTCCTCGGCGGCGGCTCGGACGTACTCCAGGATGGTGTCTCCCGTGGCCAGGCTGCGCTCGCCGGTCCACGGGCGGCTGCGGTAGCCGAAGGTGGCCATGTCCGAGTCGGAGCGGATGCCGGGGTAGCGGAAGAGGTCCCAGGTCCCGCCGATGTCGTCCCGTGCCTCCAGGACGGCCACGGTGCGGCCCGTCCCGGCCAGTTCCCGCGCGGCCCCGATGCCGGAGATCCCCGCGCCGACGATGATGACGTCGACCTCGTGCGTGCTCATGCCGTCCTCCAACTGCGTGTGCTGTGGTGTGCGACGACGCCGCGGCGCGTGGGCCCCGCCCCGCGGCTCCGGGGAGGCCTCGTCGAGCACCGGCCGGTGACCCGCTCCCGCCCGCCGGGCCGGAGCCTCACGGTGGGTACTAACGCGCGTTAGTGTCGTGGACGTCGAGTGTAACAGCTCACATCCCCGGCCTGGCAGGGCCGGTGCCAACCGGCCGGCCACTAGCATGTGGGCATCGACACCCACGGAGAGCACATCAGCATGGACGGCGGCAGCACCCCCGTACGGCGGGCCACGAGCGCGGACGTGGCGCGTCTCGCCGGGGTCTCGCGGACCACCGTGAGCTTCGTGCTCAACGACACTCCAGCGCAGTCCATCTCCGCCGAGACCCGGCGTCGCGTCCTCGACGCCGCCCACAGCCTCTTCTACGCACCGTCCGCGGAGGCCCGCGCACTGAGCAGCGGGCGCTCCACGTCCGTGCTCCTGTACCTGCCACCTGCGGGTTCCCTGTCCGAGGACATCGGGGACATCATCGAGCGGCTGTCCGTGCTGTTCGAGGAAGCGGGCCTGTCCATGGTGATCCACGCGTGGACCCGCCGCCCCGCCACGCACGTGTGGTCCTCCGTGACCCCGGCGGCCGTGCTCGCGTGGGACCTCGCGGACGACGACGCGCAGCGGATGCGCCGCAACGGCGTCCGCGGGGTGGTCTCCTGGACCGGTTCGGACAGCATGGGCCGGTGGATCACGGGACCGCGCGAGGAGGACATCGCCCGGGTCCAGGTCGGTCGCCTCAGGGCCGCCGGCCACGAGCACCTGGGGTACGCGGTGACCGGCGGGAACCACATGCACGGTGTCTCCCAGTGGCGCTACGCCGTGCTGCGCCGCGAGTGCGAGGCCCAGGGGCTGCCCGAACCGCGGCTTCTCCCCGTTCCGGCCGATCCCCGGGACGCCGCCGAGGTCCTGCGGGCCTGGCGGGCCGAGGATCCCGGGGCCTCCGGGGTGTGCGCGCACGACACCACCGCCGCGCTCGCCGTCCTGGCCGGGATGCGCGCGCTGGGCTGGTCCGCGCCCCGGGACCTGGGGATCGTGGGGGTCAACGACTCCCCGGCCGCCGCCCTCGCGGATCCGCCGCTCACCATGGTGGCCCTCGACGCGGACGTCACGGCCCGGCACATCGTGGCCGTGATCACCGCGCTGGTCCGGGGGGAGCCGGAGCCTCCCGCACCACCCACGGGCGGGGCGTCGATCGTGGACCGCGAGTCGGTCTGACAACGTCCGCGGACACGGGCGGGTGCGACGCTCCGGGCCGGCCGGCGGCCTGCGACTCAGTCGCCTGTGGGCGCGTGGGGACGTGGCGCTCGGGTGGGGGTGTTGCGGCCGTGCGCCCCGCGGTGGTCTGAGCCACTGCTGAACGCGTGCGGACCGGCACGGCGGAGTGGTCTCAGCCGCCCGTGAACGCGAGGGCGCACAGGCACCCGGGGTCGGGCGCCAGACGGGTCCGAGCGAGGCCTCTGCGGAGCACGAGGGCGTCCGACGGGTGGCCCTCGTGGCCGTCGGCCGCCAGGGAGGGTGCGGCCGCGGCGTCGTCCTCGAGGGCCAGACCGAGCAGCTGCCCGGCGACCTCGCCGGCCACCACGGTGCGCGTGATCGCCGCCAGGGCCGAGCTCGCCCCCGGCGGGACCGGATCCGCACCCTCGGATGTGGCGCGACGGACCACCCGCCGTGACTCGCGGGCCGCCGCCACCAGGCACCCGCGGCACGGGCGGTGGGCCCAGTCCGTGGCCGGCCACGTCACGGCGCTCGCGCCGTCCGTCACGAGGTGCAGGGACGTCAGGGCGCCGTCGAGAGGGGGATCCTCCGGCTCCACGAGGTCGGTCACGAGGTCACCGCTCACGGCGCCCGCGCGCAGCACGACGGCGGCGGGGACAGCTGCGGAGGGGAAGAGCTCCGGTGCGCTGAGCGGCACGCAGCGGGCGGCACGGCGACGCAGCTCCCGGCGCAGCACCAGCTCGCGTGGCTGCCCCTCCGACTCTGCGGGATACGGACCGTGGCGGATGTCCGCGACGGACACGGGTGCGGGGTCGTGAATGTTGAGCAGGCACACGCCCGCCTCCGCGAGCCGGAGGCACACGGCAGCTGCCAGGGGGTCCAGACCGGAGACGAAGACGTGCACTTCGTCGACAGCCGGAGGGGAGCAGAGCTCCGGCGGGTGCTCACGTCCTGCCGGCCGCGGGACAGTGGTGGGGGACCCGGAAGCGCCCCGCACGCGGAGCGCAGGCGCGCGCCCCGGCCCGGGGGGAGCGCTCGGTGCTGCGGCCGGGACGACGGTCTGAACGGGTGGACGGGTCATCCTCCCAGGGTGCGCGTGGCGGCCGCCGTCCGCCGGGCGGTGCACGGAATCCACAGCGCGGGTGCCGGTTCGCCCGCCGCGGGACCACAGTGGTGAACTGGGAGCATGCCCCGACCACGAGCCAGAGCGAGTCAGCCCCCTGAGGACCTGCCGGAGATCATCGTGCAGCGCAGCAGTCGACGCACCAAGACCGTGAACGCGCACTTCAGCGGGGAGGCCGTGGTCCTCGCCGTGCCCCAACGGGCCACCCGCGCCCAGATCGCGCACTGGAGCGCGACGCTGGTGCCCCGCGTGGTGGCCAAGCGCCGGGCGGCGGAGGCGGCCGCACGCACCCGGCACTCGGACGAGGCGCTCGCCCAGATGGCCGAGCGGCTGTCCCGCACCCACCTGGAGGGCCGCGCCCGGCCCACGAGCATCACGTGGTCCACACGTCAGCACACCCGCTGGGGATCGGCGACCCCGAGCACCGGGAGCATCCGGATCTCGAGCCGCCTCGCGGACGCGCCCGAGTGGGTCCTGGAGACGGTGGTGCTCCACGAACTCGTGCACCTCCTCGAGGCGCACCACAACGACCGCTTCTGGGAGATGGCCCGGCGGCACCCCCGAGCGCACGACGCCGCCCAGTTCCTGGACGGCGTCGCGTGGGCGGAGCATCACCCGGCAGAGGATCCCGACCGGGGGTGAGGCGCCCGGTGGGCGGGCCCCGTGAGGTCAGGACCTCGTGACCGGGATCAGTGGTCCTTGGGCGTGGTGTTGGGATCGTCCTGGTCGTCGTCACCCGCGTGGCCGGCGTTCCCGTCCGTGTCCGGATTCCGGGAGGTTCCCTGCGGATCGTCGTCGCCCTGGGCGGGGGAGTCCGTGCCGGGTTCCTGGCCGGCCTCGTAGCCGCCGGCCAGCAGCTTCTCGAGCGCGGCGTCCATCTCCTCGTCGCTGGCGGTGAGCAGGCCGCGGCGCTCCTCGAAGCCCTGGGGGTCGTCGAGGTCCTCGTTGGTGGGCAGCAGCTCGGGGGACTCCCAGAGGCTGTCCCGTTCAGTGATCCCGCGCTGCTCGGCCACGTAGTCCCAGAACGTGGCGGCCTCGCGCATCCGGCGGGGGCGCAGCTCGAGGCCCACCAGGGAGCCGAAGGTGCGCTCGGCGGGCCCGCCCTCCGCGCGGCGTCGGGCCATCATCTCGGTGAGCGCCGGGGCGGACGGGATGTTCACGGTGGAGGCCACCGTGACCCTGTTGACCCAGCCCTCCACGAGGGCGAGCACCGTCTCCAGCCGGGCGAGCGTGGCCTCCTGCTGCGGGGTCATCTCGGGGCTGAACACCCCGGAGGCGAGCGCGTCCTGGACGCCGGAGGGGTCGGTGGGGTCCAGGTCCCTGGCGATGGACTCGATGCGCTCCATGTCGATGTGGATATCGGAGGCGAACGCCGTGATGAGGTCCAGCACGTGCTGGCGCAGCCACGGGACGCCGTGGAACAGGCGGGCGTGCGCCGCCTCACGGATGGCCAGGTAGAGCAGGACGTCCGAGGCGGGCAGGTCCAGCCCCTCGCTGAACTCGGCGATGTTGGAGGGGACCAGAGCGGTGCGCCTGGCCGCGAGCGGGATGCCCACGTCCGAGGAGGAGAGCACCTCGCAGGACAGCCCGCCCACGGCCTGCCCCAGCTGCATGCCGAACATCATGGACCCGGCCCCGGAGAGCATCCCGGACAGGTCCGCCCCGCCCATGGCCTGGGAGAGCTCGGGCGGCAGCTGCTGGGTGAGCGCTTCGGACATGGCCTGGGAGACGGAGGCGGCCACGGGTGCGGACATCTCCTTCCATGTCTCCCACGTGGCCTCGATCCACTCGGCGCGCGCCCACGCGGCGGGCATCACGGGGGCCTCGTCGAACGCGGTGTTGTCCTGGAGCCACAGGTCCGCGAGCTTCATGGCGTCGCTCACGGCGCCCTTCTGCCTCTCGGTCACGGAGGGGTCGCCCTTCTGGGAAGCCACCTGCCGTGCGTGCTGGTTGGCCAGGTCCCAGTTCACGGGCTCGTCGGAGGACGAGGAGCTCATCATGGACTGGATCTGCTGGAACATCATGGACATGGTCTGCGGGTCCACGGGCATCCCGGCCGGCATGTCGCCGGGCTTCATGGCCCCGGACCCCAGCAGACGCTCGAACATCTCCTGGAACGGGTCCTTGGGGTTCTCGCCGTTCTCGTCGTTCGGAGGATTCGAGGGCATGGGACCGCCAATCGTCGTGAAGAGGGAGTGCTGGAACTGTCCTTCAGGATATCGGGCGGCCCCTGGGGCCCACCATCCCGCAGACCCACAGTTCGCTGATGGCTCAGGTTCCCGCGCCCGGGGCACGACGACGCCCGGGCGCGGCGGCGTCGTCGTGGCGGGTCACGGGACGGGTACGCTGGGCCCTCGTGAAGCGCACGCAGAGCACCGGGAAGACCACGGCCGGAACCACGGCGGCCCGGGGGCGGCCACGCCGGTGGTCCCTGCCCACGGTCTCGCTCGTGGCCACCTCCGCGCTGCTCGTCGCGGGGGTCGTGCTGCCCGCGCCGTACGTGATCGAGGCCGCCGGGCCCACCTTCAACACCGTGGGTGCGCACCAGGACAAGCAGCTCGTGGAGATCCAGGGCGCCCCCACGTATCCCAGCGACGGCCAGCTGGACCTCACCACCGTGTACGTCAAAGGTGGGCCGTCCGGGCGGATCAACTCGATCAACGCCCTGCTCGGGTGGCTGGACCCCTCCGACGCCGTGATCCCCGAGGACACCCTGTACCCGCCCGAGACCACGGGCCAGGAGGTGGACGACTCCAACGCCGCGGCGATGGCCTCGTCCCAGGACGAGTCGGTCGCGGCCGCCCTGGACCACCTGGGCACCCCGTACACCACCACGCTCAGCGTCCACGCCGTGGTCGAGGGCGGGCCCGCGGCGGGCAGGCTCCGGGCGGGGGACGAGCTGGTCTCCGTGGACGGCAGCCCGGTGACCTCCCTGGAGCAGCTGCGCTCGCACCTGGACGAGGCGGGCTCCAAGGGGGCGGACGTCACCGTGCGCCGGGACGGCGCCACCACCACGGAGCACGTGGACCTCACCCGGGGCGAGGACGGCACGAGCTGGCAGCTCGGCGTGTACCTCGTCCCGAGCTACGACTTCCCCGTGGACGTGGACTTCCAGCTGGAGCAGGTGGGCGGGCCCAGCGCGGGCATGATGTTCGCCCTCGGGATCATCGAGGAGCTGACCCCGGGATCCATGGCGGGGGACCAGCACATCGCAGGGACCGGCACCATCACCGCGGACGGCGCCGTGGGACCCATCGGCGGGATCCGCCAGAAGCTCGAAGGAGCGGCCGACTCCGGAGCCTCGTACTTCCTGGCACCCACCGAGAACTGCTCCGAGGTCACGGGGCACGTCCCGGAGGGACTCACGGTGGTCGAGGTCGCCACGCTCGGCGAGGCGGTGAACGCGGTGGAGCAGGCGGCGGCGGGCAACGTCTCCGGGCTCCCCAGCTGCGGAACGCGGTGACACCCCGGCCTTGAAATGTCCGCCCGCGGGGTCCACGACACCATAAGGTTGACTGTGATCATCCTCAGGTGATCGTCCGCGCCCAGGGAATTCAGAGGTAAGCAGTGACCGCCGGATCAACGTCTCCCCGCCCGTCCGAGAGGTCCGCAGCGGGCCGCCCCAAGCGCGGGGCGCTGCTGCCCACCGTGATCGCGGTGGTGGTCCTCATCGCGCTGTTCGTGGCCGCCACCCAGGTCTACACCAACGTGCTGTGGTTCGAGCAGCTCGGGTACCTGAAGGTGTTCGTCACCCAGAACCTCGCCGCCATCGGCCTGTTCGTGGTCTCCGCCCTGGTCGTGGCGGGTCTCATGTTCCTCAGCCTGTGGCTCGCGCACCGTCACCGGCCCCGGGGCGGTGAGGTCACGGACACCATGCGCAAGTACCAGCAGGCCCTGGACCCGGTGCGCAAGGTCGTGATGATCGCGGTGCACGTGATCTTCGGCCTCTTCGCGGCTTCCACGGTGGCCACGCAGTGGCAGACCGTCCTGCTGTTCTTCAACCAGGAGCCCTTCGGCCAGACCGATCCCGAGTTCGACCTGGACCTCGCGTTCTACGTGTTCACGCTGCCGTTCCTGCGGCTGCTCATCGGGTTCCTGGTCACTGCGCTGCTGCTCGCGGGCGTGGCTGGTCTGCTGATGCACTACGTCTACGGTGGCATCCGCATCCACGAGCGCGGGATCAGCACCACGCGTGCCGCCCGCGTGCACCTGGGCTCGATCGTCGCGGCGTTCCTCGCCCTGCAGGCGGTGAACTTCTGGCTGGACCGCTACTCCACCCTGATCTCCGGCTCCGGGAAGTGGACCGGCGCCCTCTACACGGACGTCAACGCCGTGATCCCCACCAAGGGCATCCTGGCCGTGGCCGCGCTGCTCGTGGCCATCCTCTTCGTGGTGGCCGGGATCATCGGCCGCTGGAAGCTTCCCCTGATCGGTCTGGCCATGCTGGTGGTCGTGGCCGTGGTGGCCGGTGGCCTGTACCCGTGGGCCATCCAGCGCTTCCAGGTGACCCCCACCGAGCAGGCGCTCGAGAACGAGTACATCCAGCGCAACATCGACATGACCCGCCAGGCCTACGGCCTGGACCAGACCGAGGTCACCCCGTACGACGCCACCACCCAGACGGAGAAGGGCGCCCTGCGCCAGGACACGGAGACCACGTCCAACATCCGTCTGCTGGACCCCAACGTGGTCTCGCCCGCGTTCGCCCAGCTGCAGCAGTTCCGCCCGTACTACCAGTTCCCGGAGATGCTCGCGGTGGACCGGTACAAGATCGAGGGACAGATGCAGGACACCGTGATCGCCCCGCGTGAGCTGAACCCGGACCAGATCCAGGGCTGGTACAACCAGTCCGTGGTCTACACCCACGGCTACGGCGTGGTGGCCGCGTACGGCTCCCGCGTGCAGGAGGACGGCAAGCCGCAGTTCATGCAGTCCGGCATCCCGTCCAAGGGCGAGATCTCCGACGACTACGAGCCCCGCATCTACTTCGGCGAGAACTCCCCGAACTACTCCATCGTGGGCGGCTCCCCGGAGGACGAGCCCCTCGAGCTGGACCGCCCCCAGACCAACGAGGGCGACGCCGCGGACGCGAAGACCACCTTCACCGGGGACGGTGGGCCCAACGTGGGCAACTGGTTCAACAAGCTGGCCTACTCGATCAAGTTCCAGTCCACGGACATGCTGCTCTCGGACGCGGTGCGCCCCGAGTCGCAGATCCTCTACGACCGAAACCCCCGTGAGCGCGTGGAGAAGGTCGCACCGTACCTCACCGTGGACGGCAAGCCCTACCCGGCGATCGTGGACAACAAGGTCGTGTGGATCGTGGACGCCTACACCACCGCCGCGTCCTACCCGTACTCCTCGCCCTCCGTGCTCCAGGAGGCCACGCAGGACACGCAGACGGCGCAGGGCACGGCCGCAGCACTTCCCAACGAGCGCGTGAACTACATCCGCAACTCGGTCAAGGCCACGGTCAACGCGTACGACGGTTCCGTGGACCTCTACGCGTGGGACGACAAGGACCCTGTCCTGAAGGCGTGGCAGAAGGTCTTCCCGGAGACCGTGAGGCCCTACTCGGAGATGTCCGCGGACCTCATGGCCCACGTGCGCTACCCCGAGGACATGTTCAAGGTCCAGCGCGAGCTGCTCAACCGCTACCACGTGACGGACGCGAACAGCTTCTACGCGAGCGACGACGTGTGGTCCGTGCCGAACGATCCCACCCAGCAGAACCAGGACGTCCCGCAGCCGCCGTACTACCTCTCCATGCGCATGCCGGGGGAGAAGGAGGCGAACTTCTCGCTCACGTCCTCCTTCATCCCGCAGCAGAACGAGACGGGCAACACCCGCAACGTGATGTACGGCTACCTCTCCGCGAACGCGGACGCCGGCACGGGCAAGGACGGTCAGAAGAGCGACGAGTACGGCAAGCTCCGGCTGCTGGAGCTGCCGCGCTCCTCCGTGGTGCCGGGCCCGGGCCAGGCGCAGAACCAGTTCAACTCGGACACGGACGTGTCCCAGGAGCTGAACCTGCTGCGCCAGGGCGCGTCCGAGGTCATCAACGGCAACCTGCTGACCCTCCCGGCGGGCGGGGGCATGCTCTACGTCCAGCCGGTCTACGTGCAGTCCTCGGGCGACGCCGCGTACCCCACGCTGCGCCGCGTGCTCGTGGGCTTCGGCGAGCAGGTCGGCTTCGCTCCCACGCTCGACGGTGCCCTGGACGAGGTCTTCGGGGGCAACTCCGGTGCCACCACGGACACCGGCGCCGGTGTGAGCGAGAAGGCGGCGGAGGCCGCCCAGGGCGGTGGCGGGGCCGGGAAGAAGGACGACTCCTCGTCGCCGAGCCCCTCGCCGTCCGGCACCCCGGCGCCGCGCTCCTCCTCCCTCCAGGAGGCGCTGGACTCGGCGAACAAGGCCATGCAGGACTCGGACCAGGCCATGAAGGACGGGGACTGGGCCAAGTACGGCGAGGCCCAGGACCGGCTGCAGCGGGCCATCGAGGACGCCATGGCACAGGACGGCGCCACGCAGTAGCACGGCCGGCACCGTACGCGAGGGGCGGCCCCCGGGGAGCAGTTCCCGGGGGCCGCCCCTTAATTTGCACGACCCCCACGCCCTGCGTATAGTTGTGGATGTCGCCGCGGGGTGGAGCAGTTCGGTAGCTCGCTGGGCTCATAACCCAGAGGTCGCAAGTTCAAATCTTGCCCCCGCAACCACGAAGAAACCCGGTTCCGCGAGGAGCCGGGTTTCTTGCTGTCCGGGCATCGTCGTGTGCCCGGGTGGCACGCCGGACTGCGTGTCCGGCGCCGTGGCCGCCGCGGCGCTCCGCGCGGGCACGGCAGCCACCCGGCGGGGCGTTCAGAGGTCGCGACGGTGGCCGACGAGGCGCGCGGGGTTTCCCGCCCAGATCTCGTTCTCCCCGGTGGAGTTCATGAGCACGGAGTTGGCGCCCACGATCGTGCCGTTGCCGATGCGGGTGACTCCGGCGCCTCCGAGCACCACGCAGCCGGGGAACAGCACCACGTCGTCCCCCACGTGTAACCACTCGAACGGGGAGTCCTCGCGGGACACGTGGGCGTCCTTGCGGCCCACCGTCACGTTCTGGTAGATCCGGACCCGCTCGCCGAGGGTGACCTCGGGGTAGACCACGCTGCCCATGCCGTAGTGCACGAGCCGCAGGTCCTTGCCGCCCTGCACCCCCGCGGGGATGGAGATGTTCAGGGGAAGCAGCGCCAGACGCGCCCAGCGGTGCTTGCGAAGTGACACGAGTTTTTCAGGAAGTCCCATGTCAGACCACAGTAATCGAGTGCGGGACACCTCCGTCCGCCGTGACGGACGGAGCGTCCGGCTCCCGCGAGTCACGGCCCGCGTACGACGACGCCGCCGTGCCCCGGGTGGGGCGCCGGCGGCGTCGTGGGTGGGGGCGGGGCAGACCGTCAGCGGCGGCGCCGGGAGGTGCCGAAGAGGGAACGCGTGATCTCCCGGCCCAGGGTGGTCCCCGCCGAGCGCATCATCGAGCGCACGGCGGGGTTGTCCATCACGGAGCCCAGGAAGCCGCCCTCGTCCTGGCGGGTGCGCCGCTGGCCCTCCTCCTGCCGACGCCGCTCGTCCGGCTCCTCGTCGCGGCGCTCCCGGGGCTCGTCCGGGTGCTCCACCGAGTGGTCCTCAGCCGCGCCCGCGTGGCCCTGCGGCCCGTCGAGACGTGCTCGCAGCAGCTCGTAGGCGGACTCACGGTCCACCGGCTGGCCGTAGGTCCCCATGAGGGGCGAGGCGCTCACGGCCGCCTCGACCTCCGCCACCGGGGCGGGCTTCATGAGGGACTGCGGGGCCCGCATCCGGGTCCACGCCACCGGGGTCGGGGCACCGCTCTCGGACAGCACCGTGACCACCGCCTCACCCGTGGCGAGCTGGGTGAGCAGCTGCTCGAGGTCGTACTCGCTGCGGGGGTAGGTGCGGGCGGCGGCCTTCAGGGCCTTGGCGTCGTCGGGAGTGAACGCGCGCAGGGCGTGCTGCATGCGGTTGCCCAGCTGCGCCAGGACGTCCGTGGGGATGTCCTTGGGGGACTGGGTCACGAAGAAGATGCCCACGCCCTTGGAGCGGATCAGCCGCACGGTCTGCTCGATGGAGTCCAGGAACTCCTTGGAGGCGTCCTCGAAGAGCAGGTGCGCCTCGTCGAAGAAGAACACGAGGTTCGGCTTCTCGGCGTCCCCCACCTCCGGGAGGTCCTGGAAGAGGTCCGCGAGCAGCCACATCAGGAACGTGGAGAACACCCGCGGCTGCTGCTGCACCGCGGCCAGTTCGAGGCACGAGACGACGCCCCGGCCGTCCTCGGTGGTGCGCAGCAGCTCGGCGGTGTCGAACTCGGGCTCACCGAAGAAGACGTCCGCCCCCTCGTTCGCGAACGTGGTGAGCTCGCGCAGGATCACCCCTGCGGTCTGCTTGGAGAGCCCGCCGATGCCCGCGAGCTCCTCCTTGCCCTCCGGGGAGGTCAGGTGAACCATCACCTCGCGCAGGTCCTTGAGGTCCAGCAGGGCGAGCCCGTTCGAGTCGGCGTAGTGGAACACCAGGCCCAGGGAGGACTCCTGCGTGGCGTTGAGCCCCAGCACCTTGGCCAGCAGAGTGGGCCCGAAGGAGGTCACCGTGGCGCGCACCGGCACACCGGGTCCCTGACCGCCCAGGCTGTAGAACTCCGTGGGGCTCGCGGTGGGAGTCCACGCCTGGCCCACGGACTGTGCGCGCTCGGCCACCTTGGGGTTGTCCTCGCCGGGCTGGGAGATCCCGCTGAGATCACCCTTGACGTCCGTGAGGAAGACGGGAACTCCCTGGGCGCTGAGCTGCTCGGCGAGCGCCTGCAGGGTCTTGGTCTTGCCGGTACCGGTGGCCCCGGCCACCAGTCCGTGGCGGTTGAGGGTGGCCAGCGGGACCCGCACCGGGGCGTCCGCGTGCGCACCGGACTCGTCCAGTGCCGCCCCGAGGTCGAGGCACGGTGCCTCCCACGCGTAGCCGGAGCGGACGGCCTCGAGCTGCTTCTGCGCCCCCGTGGGGTTCTCGGCCATTCTCAGACCTCCTCCGCGGAGACGATGTTCTCGCCGTTGGCGGGGGAGCCGCCGTTCTTGAGGGCGGCCAGCCGGGCCTCGATCTCCGTCTGCTGGCCCATGGACTCGAGGGCCTCGAACTGGCGGTCCAGGGAGGAGTCCGCGAGCTCCTGCTGACCGGCCACGCGGGCCTCCTCGCGGCGGATCTTGTCCTCGAAGCGGGAGACCTCGCTCGTGGGGTCCATCACGTCGAAGGACTTCAGCGCGTCCTGCACCTGCGACTGCGCCTGGACGGTCTTCTGCCGGGCGGCGAGCTCGTCCCGCTTGGCGGAGAGCTCCTGCAGCTTCCCGCGCATGGTGTTCAGCCCGTCCTTGAGCTTGGCGACCGTCTCGGTCTGCGCCGCGATCTGGGGCTCGGCGCCGCGGGCCTCGTTCTCGGACTGGATCTGACGCTGGATCGCCACCTTGGCGAGGTCGTCGAACTTCTGCGCCTCACCGGCCTTGCCGGCCGCGCGGAACTCGTCCGCCTTGTTGGACGCGGCGAGCGCCTTGGCGCCCCAC
>NZ_JASDCY010000028.1:0-33818 GCF_030407675.1 Kocuria sp. APC 4018
CCCACCACTGTAGGCGAGGCGCGGGGGGTGCCCCCGCCGGGGTCCGCAGCCCGGCCCGGCCGTTAGCATGGGCCCATGCGCATAGTGGTTCTGGTCTCGGGGTCCGGCACGAATCTGCAGGCGGTCATCGACGACCTGCACCACGGGGACGCCCCCGTGGAGATCGTCGCGGTGGGCGCCGACCGGCCGTGCACGGGGCTCGAACGGGCTGAGGCCGCCGGGATCACCACGTTCCTGGTGCGCCCCGCGGACCACCCCGACCGGGCGCAGTGGAACCGCGCACTGGAGCGCGCGGTGGCCTCCCACCACCCCGACCGGGTGGTGTTCGCGGGATTCATGCGCATCGTGGACGCCGAGTTCGTGGCCGCGTTCCCCGGGCTCGTGGTCAACACGCACCCGTCGCTGCTGCCCTCGTTCCCGGGGGCGCACGCGGTGCGCGACGCCCTGGCCTACGGCGTGAAGCTCACGGGCGCCACCGTGCACGAGGTGGTCGCGGACGTGGACGCCGGGCCGATCCTCGCCCAGGTGGCCGTGGCCGTGGAGGACCAGGACACCGAGGACACCCTGCACGAGCGCATCAAGACGGCCGAGCGGCAGCTGCTCGTGGACTGCCTGGCCGACCTCGCCCGCTGAGCAGGCCCGCCGCACAGGGCTGCGCCGGTGACCGCGGCCGTAGACTGGACCGGGCGCTGTCCTGCGGTGCCCCGCACCGTCGCCGCCGCGCCGGACCACACGTCCCCACGTCTTCCTGGAGAGTCCGTGAACACTTCCGACCTGAACCGTGTGCCGCTCAAGCGTGCCCTGATCTCCGTGTACGACAAGACCGGCCTCGAGGAGCTCGCCCGCGGGCTGCACGAGGCCGGCGTGGACATCGTCTCCACCGGCTCCACCGCGAAGACCATCCAGGCCGCCGGGGTCCCCGTGACCGAGGTGGCCGAGGTCACCGGCTTCCAGGAGTGCCTGGACGGGCGGGTCAAGACCCTGCACCCGCGCGTGCACGCCGGGATCCTCGCGGACCGCCGCAAGCCGGAGCACGTGCAGCAGCTGTCGGAGCTGGGGATCGAGCCGTTCGACCTGGTGGTGGTGAACCTGTACCCCTTCCAGGACACGGTGCGCTCGGGCGCCGGCCAGGACGCCGTGGTGGAGCAGATCGACATCGGCGGGCCCTCCATGGTGCGCGCCGCCGCCAAGAACCACGCCGCCGTCTCCGTGGTCGTGGACCCCGCCGGCTACCCCGACGTGGTGCGCGCCGCCCAGGAGGGCGGCTACGACCTCGCCGCCCGCCGCAGGCTCGCGGCGGCCGCCTTCGCCCACACCGCGGCCTACGACACCGCCGTGGCCACGTGGACGGCCCAGCAGTTCGACCACGACCCGGAGGCCAACTTCTGGCCGCCCTACGCCGGACTGGCCCTGCAGCGCGCCGAGTCCCTGCGCTACGGCGAGAACCCGCACCAGAAGGCCGCGCTCTACACGGACGACGCCGCCTCGCCGGGCATTGCGCAGGCCGAGCAGCTGCACGGCAAGGCCATGTCCTACAACAACTACGTGGACGCGGACGCCGCCCTGCGCGCCGCCTACGACTACGACCAGCCAGCCGTGGCCGTGGTCAAGCACAACAACCCGTGCGGCGTGGCCGTGGCCACCCCCGGTGCCGCGGACCCGGTCGCGGACGCCCACCTCAAGGCGCACGCGTGCGACCCGCTCTCCGCCTACGGGGGAGTGGTGGCCGCCAACCGCCCCGTGACGGCGGAGATGGCCCGCAACCTCAAGCCCGTGTTCACGGAGGTGGTCGTGGCGCCGGAGTTCGAGCCCGAGGCCCTGGAGATCCTCTCCGCCAAGAAGAACATCCGCCTGCTCGCCCTGCCCGAGGGCTTCGACCGGGATCCCCTCGAGGTGCGTGGGGTGTCCGGTGGCGCGCTGATCCAGCAGGCGGACCGCCTCGACGCCCCCGGCGACGACCCCGCGAACTGGACCCTGGTCGCGGGTGAGCCCGCGGACGAGCAGACCCTTGCGGACCTCGAGTTCGCGTGGCGCTCCCTGCGCGCCGTGAAGTCCAACGCGATCCTGCTAGCGGACCACGGCGCCTCGGTGGGCATCGGCATGGGACAGGTCAACCGCGTGGACTCGTGCCGGCTGTCCGTGGAGCGCGCCAACACGCTCGCCGAGGACGGTGCGCAGCGCGCCCGCGGTGCCGTGGCGGCGTCGGACGCGTTCTTCCCGTTCGCGGACGGGCTGCAGGTGCTGCTGGACGCCGGTGTGCGCGCCGTGGTCCAGCCCGGCGGCTCCATCCGGGACGAGGAGGTCGTCGCGGCGGCCCAGGCCGCCGGCGTGACCATGTACGTCACGGGAGCGCGCCACTTCTTCCACTGAGCTGCGCCCGCTGGAAGCCGCCGTGGTGCCCGGGGGTTCCCGGTCAGGCGTTCAGGGCGCGGTGCTCCCGGGAGAGCACGATGTAGTGCTGGGCGTTGCGGCTCACCGCACGGCGCTCCTCACCCGTGAGCTCCCGGCGCACCTTCCCCGGCACGCCGGCCACGAGGGAGCCCGGCGGCACCACGGTGCCCTCCAGGACCACGGCACCCGCCGCGATGAGGCTGCCGCTGCCCACCACGGCGCCGTTGAGAACGGTGGCGTTCATGCCCACCAGGACGTCGTCCTCCAGTGTGCAGCCATGGACCACCGCGCCGTGGCCCACGCTCACGCGCTCGCCGATGGTCGTGGGGTGCTCGGGGTCCGAGTGCACGGTCACGTTGTCCTGCAGGTTCGAGTTCGCGCCGATCCGCAGCGGGGAGCGGTCACCGCGCACCACGGCGCCGTAGAAGATCCCTGCACCCGCCCCCACCGAGACGTCCCCCACGAGGGTGGCGTTCGGGGCCACGAACGCGGTCTCCGCCACCGTGGGGCGGCTCTGGCCGTAGGAGAGGACGAGCGGTTCGCTGGCGGCGTCGGGCGTGGAGGAAGCACTGTGTGTCATGGAACACAGTCTAGTCCGGCCCTCCACGGTGTCCCCGTGCGCCGCGACTCCCCACGAGCGGGGGGCCGGAGCGGCCCCGCGGACTCGTGGCAGCAGTGCCCGTGCCCCGCAGGCGACGCCGCTGAGCCTGGCAGGGCGGCGTCGCCCGCGTTCCTCAGTTCTCGCCGGCGTCCGAGATGAACCGGCGGCGCAGGGCCGCGGTGGCCTTCTCCGGGCGGCGCGACTCGCGGTGGCGCAGGGCCACGGAGATCTTCTGGCCGCCCTTGAGCACGTACTCGGCGTCGTTGACGTGGATGGTCACCGGATCCGCCTTCACGGAGCTGCCCTCCAGCTCCAGGATGTCGTGGTCCAGGGAGACCTCGATGACCTGGCCGTAGTACAGGACGGTGAAGTCCACGGCTTCGATCTCACGCGGCAGCGCGGGCTGGAACTCGAGCCAGTCGCCACGCACGCGCAGCCCCGCGTAGGCGCGGGTGACCACGTCCACCGACCCGGCCATGGCACCCAGGTGGATGCCCTCTCCCGTGGTGCCGCCCTGGGTGTCGTCCAGGTCGACCATCAGGGCGTCCTGGAACGAGCCCCACGAGCGGTCCGGGTCCAGCCACGCGAGCACCGCGGCGTTGACCACGCGGGACAGGGACGAGCCGTTCGAGGAGCGGGCGATGTAGTGGTCCACGGTCCGCTGCACGGCGTCCAGGTCCGTGGTGTAGCCCATGCGGGCGAGCTCCTCGATCACACCCTCCGGACCCAGCAGGTAGACCAGCATGATGGTGTCTGCCTGCTTGGTCAGCTTGTAGTTGTTGGTCATGTCCCCCTCGTTCTCGAGGAGGAGGTCCAGGCGGCCGATGTTGCGGTACTTGTTCCGGTAGAAGTCCCAGTCCAGTTCCGCGAGCTCGTCGTAGCCCTCGAACTGGGCGATCGTGCCGTCCGCGTTGAACGGGACGTACATGTTCTTGGCCATGTTCAGCCAGGTCTGGACCTCCTGGGGGGAGATCTCGAAGCGGGACTCCAGGTACTCGCGCTGGTGCTCCACCATGTCGTTGAAGATGTGGGCGGAGTGGCGGAACAGCCACGAGGCGAGGACGTTGGTGTAGGCGTTGTCCTTCAGGCCGCCGCCGTGCTGGCCCGCGGGGCCGTCGTGGTACTCGTCCGGGCCCATGACCCCGGCGATGTGGTACCGGCCGTCGTGGGAGTCGTACTCCGCCAGGGACGCGAACAGACGGGTGATCCCGATGATCAGCTCCGCCCCCTGGCCGGAGAGCCAGTCCATGTCACCGGAGGACTCGTAGTACACCCACGCGTTGTAGGCGATCGCGAGCCCCACGTGGAACTGCCGCCAGGAGTTGTCCGGCAGCCAGCGGCGGGAGTGGTGGTTGTACAGCTCCGGGGGAGTCTCCTCCCGGCCGTCGGAACCGGACTGCCACGGGAACGCCGCACCGTAGAGGCCGATCTCCTGGGCCCGCTGCTGGGCCATGGCCAGGCGCCGCCACCGGTAGGAGAGCAGGGAGCGGGTCACGTGCGGCTGGCGCATGTTGATCACGGGCAGGATGAACAGCTCGTCCCAGAAGATGTGGCCGCGGTAGCCCTCGCCGTGCAGACCGCGGGCGGGGACACCGGCGTCGCGCAGGGTCAGGTGCGGGGCCAGGGTCTGTGCGGCGTGGAACAGGTGCGTGCGCATGGCGAGCTGGGTGCTCAGGTGCTCCGGGGTGTCCTCCGTGGACTCCAGAGTGACCTCGTAGCGGTCCCAGAACCGGGCCCACTCGATCTCGTGGGACGCGAGCAGCTTGCGCACCCCGAACGGTGTGCGGTTGAGCTCCGCGAGCGCCCCGTCCCGCGGCGAGCCGATCGCGGCGTCGCGGCTGGTGACCACGGCGGTGGTGCTGTCCACGAGCACGGGGCTCCACGGCGTCACCTGCACGGTGTGGCGGCGGAACTCGATGCCACCGGGGCGCACCTCGCGGCGCTCGGTCACCGCGCCCTCGCACTCGATGCGGGTGCGCTGGGCCATGGCGATCTCGATCTTGGACTGGGACGTGCGCACCAGCGACAGCAGGGTCTCGTGCTCGTCCGGCAGCGTGGTGGAGTCCAGCAGCAGGAGGTGGTGGGAGTTGAGCTCGCGGTACTCGGCCACACCGCTGTTGGTCACCGCCGGGTCCACGCCCGTGCGCACGTGCAGCCGCCCCCGGTAGCCGCGCGAGACGATCCGCGTCTCCTGCGCGCCCAGGTGGCGGTAGCGCAGGGACACCAGACGGCGCTGCTCGATCTCGAGGCTGCGCTCGGGCTCCGGGTCCGCGGGATCGGCCTCGGCGTCCGTGAGCACGAGCGTGCGGATCAGCACACCCCGGCGCAGATCCAGCTCCACGCGCTCCTGCGACGCGCGCAGCCCGCCCTCGGACCACCAGCGACCGTCCGAGAAGCGCAGGTCCAGGTGCGGCCAGTTGGGGGCGTTGACCATGGACTCGTGCTCCACATCCCGGCCGTTGACGTGGCTCAGCACACGGTTGAACACCCCGGCCAGGTAGGTGCCGGGGTAGTGCACGCCGTTGGCGGGGAACTCGCACGCCGCGCCGCGCACGCCCATGTAGCCGTTGGCCAGCGTCAGCAGCGCCTCGCGGCGGGCCTCGGTGGCCGGGTCGAAGCCCTCGAAGACGAGCCGCCAGGTGTCGTCTCGGCGGGCACCCAGATCCAGCTCGGAGACGTCGTTGAGCACCACGTGGGCGCCAGCACGGTAGAGGCGCTCGCGGGCGCCGTCGCGGTTGACGCCCACCACCAGGCCGAAGCCACCCGCGGCACCGGCCTGGACACCGGCCACCGCGTCCTCCACCACCACCGCGTCCGCGGGATCCACCCCGAGCAGCCGGGCGCACTCCAGGAAGGTGTCCGGCGCGGGCTTGCCGGGCAGACCGTTCTCCGCAGCCCAGTTGCCGTCCACGATCCGGTCGAAGGAGTCCTGCAGCCCGGCGGCCTCCAGCACCACACCGCTGTTGCGGCTCGCGGTCACGAGCCCCACCGGCACGCCGCTGTCCCGCAGGCGTCCGATCAGCGCCACGGTGCCGTCGAAGACACGGACCCCGTGCTCGGCGAGCTCCTCGTGGAAGAACCCGTCCTTGGCGCTCGCCTGCCCCTGCACGGTCCAGTCCCCGGGCTGCGGGTCCGCGTGGCTGTCCGCCTCCGGGAGGGCCGCCCCACGGGCGGCGAGCAGTGCACGCACACCGTCCTCGCGGCGTCGTCCGTCCACGTGGGCGCGGTACTCGCCGGCCATGTCGAAGGGTTCGCGCTCCACCCGGCCGCCCGGCTCCGCGGGCTCGAGCCGGGGATCCTGCAGCAGCTGGTCGAACAGCTTCTTCCACGCCCGGGCGTGCACGCCGGCGGTGTCCGTGACCACGCCGTCCATGTCGAAGATCACGGCGGCGTAGCGGGTGCGCAGCACGTCCACGGGTTCCGACGGCGCGTGGCCGTCCGACACGCGGGGCATGGCGGCGGTGAACGGGGCGGTGGGAAGGACGTTCACGGCGCGGGTACTCCTAGCACAGGCAACGGGTGGAAGGGATGGTGCGGATGCTCGCAACCTCCAGGGACAACGGCGGCCCGGCGTGCGTCGACCGCGCGAGTGCTCCGCGAGCGGTTCGGGCACACACGTTACCGGCATTCGTCCCCTGCGTACCACACCGGGCTCCACCCCACCGGTACGCGGCCGGACCCGCGGGACGGGGGAGGGGGACGCGCGCCCGGGACGCGGGGCCCGGTCCGGCGGGAAGCCGTGTGACGCACCGAACAGCAGCTGGGCGGCGCACGGATATGCTGGTGCGGACCCTACCGACGACGAAGAAGGTGGAGCATGACGCCGACCCCGGCAGACTCCGTGACCAACCAGCCGCTCTCGCAGGTGGACCCTGACGTGGCGCGCGCGATCGACGACGAGCTGGGCCGCCAGCGCTCCACGCTCGAGATGATCGCGTCCGAGAACTTCGCACCGCGCGCCGTGCTCGAGGCGCAGGGCTCAGTGCTGACCAACAAGTACGCCGAGGGCTACCCCGGGCGCCGCTACTACGGCGGCTGCGAGCACGTGGACGTGGTGGAGAACCTGGCCCGCGACCGCGCGTGCGAGCTGTTCGGTGCCGAGCACGCGAACGTGCAGCCCCACTCCGGTGCGCAGGCCAACACCGCCGTGATGGCCGCGCTCATGCAGCCCGGCGACACCCTCATGGGTCTCTCCCTGGCCCACGGTGGACACCTCACCCACGGCATGAAGATCAACGTCTCGGGCAAGCTCTACAACATCGCGGCGTACGAGGTGGACCCGGACAGCTACCGGATCGACATGGACAAGGTGCGCGAGCAGGCCCTGGAGGCGCGCCCGAACGTGATCGTGGCCGGCTGGTCCGCGTACTCGCGCCAGCTGGACTTCGAGGCCTTCCGCTCCATCGCGGACGAGGTGGGGGCCAAGCTGTGGGTGGACATGGCCCACTTCGCCGGACTGGTGGCCGCGGGCCTGCACCCCAACCCGGTGCCGCACGCCCACGTGACCACCTCCACGGTGCACAAGACCCTGGCGGGCCCGCGCTCCGGCGTGATCCTGTGCGAGGCGGACCTCAAGAAGAAGATCGACTCCGCGGTGTTCCCCGGGCAGCAGGGCGGACCGCTCATGCACGCGATCGCGGGCAAGGCCGTGGCCTTCAAGATCGCCGCCACGGAGGCCTTCCGCGAGCGCCAGCAGCGCACGATCGAGGGCGCCCAGATCCTGGCCGAGCGGCTCACCGCACCGGACCTCGCGGAGCACGGGGTCTCCGTGCTGACCGGTGGCACGGACGTGCACCTGGTGCTCGTGGACCTGCGGAACTCCGAGCTGGACGGCAAGCAGGCCGAGGACCTGCTGCACCGCGCGGGGATCACCGTGAACCGCAACGCGGTGCCGTGGGACCCCCGCCCGCCCATGGTCACCTCGGGGCTGCGGATCGGCACGCCCGCGCTGGCCACCCGCGGCTTCGGGGCCGCGGAGTTCACCGAGGTCGCGGACGTGATCGCGCAGGCGCTCAAGCCCGGTGCGGACATCGACGCGCTGCGCTCCCGGGTGGACGCGCTCACCGAGCAGTTCCCGCTGTACCCCGGCCTCGAGGAGTGGTGAGGTGTCGGCCAGGATCCTCGACGGCAGGGCCACGGCGGCCCAGATCAAGGACGAGCTGACCGAGCGGGTCGGGCGGCTGCGGGAGCGCGGCGCGGTCCCCGGTCTGGGCACCGTGCTCGTGGGCGACGATCCCGGATCGCGCTCCTACGTGGCGGGCAAGCACCGCGACTGCGAGCAGGTGGGTCTGGCCTCGATCCGCAGGGAGCTCCCGGCGGACGCGTCCCAGGAGGAGCTCGAACGCGTCATCGACGAGCTCAACGAGGACCCGCAGTGCACCGGCTACATCGTGCAGCTCCCGCTGCCCGAGCACATGGACACCAACGCGATCCTGGAGCGCATCGACCCCGCCAAGGACGCGGACGGGCTGCACCCCACCAACCTGGGGCGCCTGGTCCTCAACGTCAGCGAGCCCATGACCTCCCCGCTGCCGTGCACGCCGCACGGGATCGTGGAGCTGCTCACGCGCCACGGGGTGAAGCTCGCGGGGCGTGAGGTGCTCGTGATTGGCCGCGGCGTGACCGTGGGCCGTCCCATGGGCCTGCTGCTCACCCGGCGGGAGATCAACGCAACGGTCACCCTCGCGCACACGGGCACGCAGGACCTGCCCGAGCTGCTCGCCCGGGCGGACGTGGTGGTGGCCGCGGCGGGCCGCCCGCACATGGTCACCGCGGAGCAGGTCAAGCCCGGCGCCGTGCTGCTGGACGTGGGCGTCTCCCGCGTGCCGGATCCGGAGACGGGCAAGGGCAGGCTCACGGGTGACATCGACCCCGCGGCCGCGGAGGTCGCGTCCTGGATGTCCCCGAACCCCGGCGGTGTGGGTCCCATGACGCGCGCCATGCTGCTGGTCAACGTGGTCGAGTCCTGCGAACGGCAGGTCGCCGGGGAGCCCTGAGTCCTCCGCCGTCCACGACGCCGCCCGGCCGCCTCCTCCGCGGGGCCGCCGGGCGGCGTCGTCCCATCTCTGGCCGCGGCGCCGGGCCCGTGGGTCAGGTGCGGGAGGCGGCCGTGCGGCGTCGCCCGTCCGCCACGGCCACGGCCATGGCGAGCAGGACCACCAGGGCGATCACCCCGAAAGCGGCCGCGAACGCGGTGTTCCAGTCCGCGAGCTCCAGCACCGCGAACGTGACGGCCGTGATCAGGGCGGTGCCGATCGCGGTGCCCATGCGCTGACCCGTCTGCAGCACCCCGCCCGCGGCTCCGGCGAACTTCAGGGGCACGTCCGCGAAGCTCAGGGTCTGGTTGGGGGCCATCACGGCGCCCTGCCCCGCGCCGATGAACGCGAGCGAGGCGTAGAAGCACGCGATGGGCCAGCCCCAGTGGCTCATGCCGTGGGCCACGAGCACCGACAGCAGGATCCCGGACAGTGCCACGCCCATGCCGACGACCACCACGGTGCGTCCCCAGCGCAGCACGGCGCGCCCGGAGAGCGGCGCGATCACGGCGGAGAGGATGGACGCGGGCAGACCCAGGGTCCCGGCCTCCAGGGCGGTGCGTCCCAGCCCCTGCTGGGCGTACATGGCCACGACGATCCACACGCTCGTCACGCCCAGGAAGTAGATGGAGATCAGCAGGCTCCCGTAGCTGAAGCTCGCGGTGCGGAACAGCTCCAGGTCCACCATGGGCGAGCCGCCCGCGGTCTTGTACCGGCGCTCCCAGCGCACCCAGGCCCAGAGCAGGAGCAGGCCCGCGGGCAGCGACAGCCAGATCCAGGGGCTCACCCGGGCCTCCACGAAGGGCAGCAGCAGGGCGAGCACCGCGACGCCGAACACGCCCACCCCCACGGGATCCATGTCCACGCGGCCGGGGCGGCGGCGCTGACGGGGCAGCCACAGCATGGCGAGCACGATCGCGAGCACCGCGATCGGGACGTTCACCAGGAACGCCGCGCGCCACCCCGTGCCGGGGCCCAGCACCTGGATGAGCAGACCGCCCAGCGTGGGCCCGATCGCCACCGCGACCCCCACCACGGAGCCGAACAGGCCGAAGGCGCGGGCGCGTTCCCGGCCCCGGAAGTACTGCTGGATCATGCCCACGGTCTGCGGGTTGAGCATGCCGGAACCCAGCCCCTGGACCACGCGCCCGATGTTCAGCACCGTGGTGTTCGGCGCCAGCCCGCAGAGCAGGGACGCGCCCGCGAACACGGCGATGCCCCCGACGAACAGCTTGCGGCGTCCGAACACGTCCCCGGCCCGCCCACTGGCGACCAGCAGGACGCCGAAGGCCAGGGCGTACCCGGTGAGCACCCACTGCAGTGCGGAGGCGCTCGCGTGCAGGTCCTGCTGGATGGAGCTCAGGGTCACGTTCACGATGGACACGCTGATCAGGGACATGAACAGCGGCACCAGCAGCACCCCGAGGATGCGACGGCGCGTGGCGTCGCTCAGCTCCTCCGGCTCGCCCCCGGAGGCCTCGGGACTCGGGGAGGACTGGGAGGCCGTGGTGGCGTCGTCGGAGCGCGGGGAAGGTGCGGGGTCGTGACTCACCCTCCTTTGATACTCCTGTCCGGGGGCGAGCGCCACGGGCACGACGCCGCCGCGCGGCCCGGGCCCGCGCGATTCGGCACGCACAGCCGGGTTTGAGACAATGACCCCATGCAGCCCATCGGATCTCCCGCCGCCCACCCCGCCGACCCCGACCGCTCACTCCGCTCGGGGCGCACCGCGCTGTGGGGCACCCTGATCGGGCTGGCCGTGCTCGTGGTGATCTTCGTGGTCGCCCTGATCGAGGCCGCCAACGCCAACACGCTGCTGGGCTGGATCCTCGCGGGCATCGCCCTGGGCTGGCTCATGCTCGCCGTGTGGGCGCTGTCCATGGTGCGCAAGGCCGCCGTGTTCGGACGGGAGCAGGTGCGCCAGGCCCAGGAGCAGTTCCAGGCCCAGCACGGTCGAGCCCCCGCCACGTCCGCGGCGGGCGAGGGACGATCGCTGCGGGACGAGAAGCTCGCCCACGGCATGCAGGTCATCCTGGTGCAGTCCAAGGTGGTCAAGGAGCAACTCTCCTCCCCGGAGGCGGATCCCGAGCAGGTCCGGCGGGCCCTGGAGACCATCGACATGACCGCGGCCAACGGGCTGCGCAGCCTCCGCGACTCCGGCACCCCGGTGAGCGGTACGGTGGTGGACTGATCCTGTGGGACGGGGCCCAGCGGCGTCGTCCCTCCGCGTCAGGCACGCACGAGACATCATGGACGACCGAGGAGACTCAACGGATGGCTGACTCAGGGCAGACGGTACGCATTGCCACGGTGAACGTGAACGGCATCCGGGCCGCCTACCGGCGTGGGATGGCCGAGTGGCTGGCACCTCGCGGCGTGGACCTGCTGTGCCTGCAGGAGGTGCGCGCACCGGACAAGATCACGCGCGAGCTGCTGGACGAGGACGTCTGGGACGTGCGGCACGCCGAGGCCGCGGCCAAGGGTCGGGCGGGCGTGGCGATCGCCACCCGCCGGGACGCGTTCGACGGCGCCCTGCTGCCCACTGCTTCGCGCGTGGGGATCGGCGAGGAGTACTTCGACGACTCCGGGCGCTGGATCGAGAACGACCTCACGCTCCCCAACGGGGAGACGCTCACCCTGGTCTCCGCGTACGTGCACTCCGGTGAGGTGGGCACGCCCAAGCAGGCGGACAAGTACCGCTTCATGGACGCCATGCTCACGCGCCTGCCGCAGCTCGCGGAGGGCTCCGACCACGTGCTCGTGGTGGGAGATCTCAACGTGGGCCACACCGAGCGGGACATCAAGAACTGGAAGGGCAACGTCAAGAACGCGGGCTTCCTGCCCGAGGAGCGCGCGTACTTCGACCGCTTCTTCGGGGACGTGGGCTACGTGGACGTGGCCCGCAGCCTGGCCGGGGACGTCCCCGGCCCGTACACGTGGTGGTCCTACCGCGGCAAGGCGTTCGACACGGACGCCGGGTGGCGCATCGACTACCACATGGCCACCCCCGGGCTGGCCGCGCGCGCCGGGAGCGCCACGGTGGACCGGGCCGCGAGCTACGACGTCCGGTTCTCGGACCACGCCCCGCTCGTGGTGGACTACCGGCTCGCCTGAGCCGCGGCACCGGTTCGACGCCGCGGGACTCCTTCCCCGCAGCGGTCCGCGGCCCGATCCCCGTACCCGACGCACCAGTGCCGTCCACGCTCCGGCCACCACGACCTCCCGCACTCCCGACCACGACGCCGCCGCCCGCACGCGGCGCGTCACCCGCACCTCCACGCACTGCGGCCCTGCGCGGCCCGCACGAACGAAAGAAGACAGCCCCGTGAGCGAACAGAGCACCCCTGTGAACCAGATCCCGCGCGTGGTCTCCGGCGTCCAGCCCTCCGCGGACTCCCTGCACCTGGGCAACTACGTGGGGGCCCTGCGCAACTGGGTGGACATGCAGGACGACAACGACTGCGTGTTCTTCGTGGCGGACCTGCACTCCATCACCACCGGGCAGGACCCGGCCACGATGTCCGAGCGCACCCGGGTCACGGCCGCGCAGTACATTGCCGCGGGCATCGACCCGGAGCGCTCCACGCTGCTGATCCAGTCCCAGGTCCCCGAGCACGCGCAGCTGGCGTGGGTGCTCAACTGCCTCACCGGCTACGGTGAGGCCGCGCGGATGACCCAGTTCAAGGACAAGTCCGTGAAGCAGGGGGCGGAGAACACCACGGTGGGGCTGTTCACCTACCCGGTGCTGATGGCCGCGGACATCCTGGTGTACCAGGCCCAGCAGGTCCCGGTGGGGGAGGACCAGCGCCAGCACCTGGAACTGACCCGCACCCTCGCGCAGCGCTTCAACTCCCGGTTCGGTGAGACCTTCACCGTGCCGGACGCCAAGATCCTGGAGAACTCCGCCAAGGTCTACGACCTGCAGAACCCCACGGCCAAGATGTCCAAGTCCGCTCCCTCGGACTCGGGACTGGTCCGGCTGCTGGATCCCGCCAAGGTCAACGCCAAGAAGATCAAGTCCGCGGTCACGGACGACGACACCGAGGTGCGCTTCGACCGCCAGGCCAAGCCGGGTGTCTCCAACCTGCTCACCATCTACTCGTCCCTCACGGGCACGCCCGTGGACACCCTGGTGGCCGAGTACGAGGGCAAGATGTACGGCCACCTCAAGGTGGACCTCGCCGAGGTGGTCACCCAGACCCTGGACCCCATCCAGAAGCGCGCCCAGGAGCTGCTCGACGACCCCGCCGAGCTCGACCGTCTCCTCGCCCGGGGCGCCCAGAAGGGCAGGGACATCGCGTCCCGCACCCTGGCCGAGGTGTACGGGCGGATGGGCTTCCTCCCCGGAGCCTGAGGCACCGCGCGGAACACGGTGGGATAGTCTGGAACGCGGCCGAGTCGAGGAGGATCGCGTGAGCGAGCAGCAGACCTCACCCACCGTGCGCCCGGGACACGTCTACGCCGGTGTGGTCATCCGGCTGCCCGAGCCCACGGGCCAGGAGCTGCAGGACTGGCGGGCCTCGTTCGAGGACTCCCCGGCCGCGGGCGTCTCCCCGCACATCACCCTCATGATCTCGGAGTCCCGAGGCGAGTGGGACCGGCTCGTGGAGCACGTCCGCCGGGTGCTGGCCGGGTGGGAGCCGTTCCACCTGGAGATCCACGGCACCGGCACGTTCCGGCCCGTGACCCCCGTGGTCTACCTGGACGTGGAACGCGGCCGCGAGCAGTGCCTCGCCCTGCACAGGGCCCTGCGCGGCAGCGGGATGGACTCCGCCTCCCCCTTCGAGTACCACCCGCACGTCACTCTGGCCCACGGGCTCGACGACGAGACCCTGGACCGGGCGCAGGAGATGCTGCGCACCTACCGCGCCGGCTGCCTCGTGGACCGCGTGCACGTGTACGAGGGCGACGAGCACGGCGTGTGGCACGTGCGCGAGACCGTCCGTTTCGGCCAGCGGGGTGCGGACGAGCGTGGCTCGCACTGACCCACCCCCGGTGGTTCCCGCCCTCGTGGACCGCGCCGGGCTGACCGCCGAGCACCGTCGACTCCGCGCCGTGCGCCGGGACCTGGCCTCCCACGGTGCCCCCGCGGGACGACGCCTCGGCGCGTTCTTCGCGTGGGCCTTCGCCCGGACCATGGCCCTGTTACCGGTGCGCACCGTGGGCCACTACACGTTCCACGGCGGTCCCCTCATGGCGGCGGGTCTGGCCTACCAGCTCCTGTTCGCCTCCACCGCACTGCTGGTGATCTTCTTCGCGGCACTCGCCACGTTCCTGGGGACCAACTCCCCGCTGCAGCAGAACCTGGTGGCGGGGCTGACGGAGAAGATCCCCGGGCTGCTGGACGTGGGGGACGGGCACGGGGGAGTGATCCCCCTGGAGCTGCTCGAGAACACCGGCCCCTTCTCCGTGGCCTCCACCGTGGCCGTGGTGGTGCTGCTCTACACCGCGTGGCGCTGGGTGGCCGGTGTGCGCCTGGCGACCCGCCGGATGTTCGAGGTGCCCCCGGCGCCCGGCGCTCCGCTGGCGGCCGTGGCCAGGGACCTCGGCTGGCTCGTGGTCGTCGGACTGCTCCTGCTGGCCTCCGCGACCGTGAGCATCTTCGCCTCGGGCGCGGTGGACGGCATCATCGGGTGGCTCGGGGACATCGGGCTCACCACCCTGCAGCCCTGGCTCGACGGTGGGGTGAAGTCCACGATCACGTTCGCGGTGGGGCTGCTCGTGGACTGCCTGATGAGCTTCACCCTGGTGCGCGGCGTGGCCCAGCTCAAGCTGCACCGCAAGGCGCTCACGGTCACCGTGGTGATCGGCGGCCTGGGCTCCCAGGTGCTGCGCTACGGCGGCAGCGAGATCATCGGCCGCGGGGGAGAACCCCTACCTACTGTCGGTGGCCGTGCTGGTGGGTGTGCTGCTGTGGTTCAACTTCTACGGCCAGGTGCTGCTGTTCTCCGCCGCCGCCGGGGCCGTGGTGCAGGCCGACATCCGCGGCGCCCGTGCCCAGCCCGAGCGCGAGGACCGGGCCGTGGCCGCCGTGGCGGCATCCGCCCTTCCCGACGCCGCACGGGGACTCGGTCACGAGGCGCCCGTCGACTTCGGGCGCGCCTCGGGCAGCAGTCCCGCCCCCACCGACGCGCGGTAGGACCTTTCGTCCACCCGGTCCCGGCCCGCGAACTCGTTCCGCACCCACCGACGCGCGGTCGGGCTGCGGGCCGTCCACGGCGGTCATGGGACCGCCCGCCGACGACCGTGGGGGCCGGCGGGTGCGTCGCGGTCGTGAAGCCCGGCCGGTGCGTCGCCGTGGTGAGGGGAGCTGGTCGGGTATCCGCACGGGACACTCGCGGCAGCGACGAAGGCCCCGGGATCCAGAACGGATCCCGGGGCCTGTCGGCTGCGTCAGAGGGTCACAGGGCGGAGGCGAAGACCGCCTTCTTGACCTCTGCGATGGCCTTGGTCACCTGGATGCCGCGGGGGCACGCCTCGGTGCAGTTGAAGGTGGTGCGGCAGCGCCACACGCCCTCCTTGTCGTTGAGGATCTCCAGACGCATGTCACCCGCCTGGTCGCGCGAGTCGAAGATGAACCGGTGCGCGTTGACGATCGCGGCGGGCCCGAAGTACTGCCCGTCCGTCCAGAACACGGGGCACGAGGACGTGCACGCCGCGCACAGGATGCACTTGGTGGTGTCGTCGAAGCGCTCGCGGTCCTCCTGGGACTGGAACCGCTCCCCGGTGGGGGTGTGGTCCTCGTTCACCAGGAACGGCATGATCTCGCGGTAGGACTGGAAGAACGGCTCCATGTCCACGATCAGGTCCTTCTCGCACGGAAGACCCTTGATGGGCTCCACGAGGATGGGCTTGGACAGGTCCAGGTCCTTCAGCAGGGTCTTGCAGGCCAGGCGGTTGCGGCCGTTGATGCGCATGGCATCGGAGCCGCACACGCCGTGGGCGCACGAGCGCCGGAAGGACAGCGAGCCGTCCAGCTCCCACTTGACCTTGTGCAGGGCGTCCAGCACACGGTCGGTGCCGTACATGGTGAGGGGCCACTCGTCCCAGTGCGCCTCGGTCTCGAACTCGGGGTTGTAGCGGCGGATCCGCAGCACCACGTCGTACGTGGGGATGGCCTCTTCGCTCTCGGTATCGGGCTTCTGGGCGTCCTGGTTCTCGGTCACTGCAGTGGACATCAGTACTTACGCTCCATCGGCTCGTAGCGGGTCATGACCACCGGCTTGGTCTCCTGCCGGATGCCCGCGGTGGCTGACGACGGGTCCTCGTAGACCATGGAGTGGACCATGAAGTTCTCATCGTCACGATCAGGGAAGTCCTCGCGGAAGTGTCCGCCGCGGGACTCCTCACGGTGCAGGGCCGCCACGGACATCACCTTGGCGAGCTCCAGCAGGAAGCCCAGCTCCACGGCCTCCAGCAGGTCCAGGTTGAAGCGCTTGCCCTGGTCCTGGATGGAGATGTTCGCGTAGCGCTCCTCGAGAGCGGCGATGTCCGTCAGCGCCTGCTGGATGGTCTCGGCCGTGCGGAACACCTGCATGTTCAGGTCCATGGTGTCCTGCAGGTCCTTGCGGATGGCGGCGACCTTCTCGCTGCCGTGGGGGCTGCGGGCGTTGTCCAGCAGCGCCTCGGTGCGGGCCACGGCGTCGTCGGGGATGGGCAGGAACTCGGCGGTCTGCGCGTACTCCGCCGCGAAGATCCCGGCGCGCTTGCCGAACACGTTGATGTCCAGCAGGGAGTTGGTGCCCAGGCGGTTGGAGCCGTGCACGGACACGCACGCCACCTCACCCGCGGCGTACAGGCCGGGGATCGTGGTCTCGGAGTCCTGGAAGACCTCGCCCTTGATGTCGGTGGGGATGCCACCCATGCAGTAGTGCGCCGTGGGGAACACGGGCACGGGCTCGGTGTAGGGCTCCACGCCCAGGTAGGTGCGGGCGAACTCCGTGATGTCCGGGAGCTTGGCGTCGATGTGCGCCGGCTCCAGGTGCGTGAGGTCCAGCAGCACGTAGTCCTTGTTGGGGCCGCAGCCGCGGCCCTCGCGCACCTCGTTGGCCATGGATCGGGCCACGATGTCGCGCGGGGCGAGGTCCTTGATGGTGGGGGCGTAGCGCTCCATGAAGCGCTCGCCGTCCGCGTTGCGCAGGATGCCGCCCTCGCCGCGGGCGGCCTCCGACACGAGGATGCCCAGACCGGCGAGTCCCGTGGGGTGGAACTGGACGAATTCCATGTCCTCCAGCGGCAGGCCGTTGCGGAACGCGATGGCCATGCCGTCACCGGTGAGGGTGTGGGCGTTGGAGGTGGTCTTGAAGACCTTGCCCGCGCCGCCGGAGGCGAAGACCACGGACTTGGCCTGGAACACGTGCAGCTCGCCGGTGGCGAGGTCGTAGGCCACCACACCGGCGGAGCGACGCCCCTCGGGGGTGTCCACCATGATGAGGTCCAGCACGTAGAACTCGTTGAAGAACTCCACGTTGTGCTTGATGCACGTCTGGTAGAGGGTCTGCAGGATCATGTGGCCCGTGCGGTCCGCGGCGTAGCACGCGCGGCGCACCGGGCTCTTGCCGTGGTCACGGGTGTGGCCGCCGAAGCGGCGCTGGTCGATCTTGCCCTCGGGCGTGCGGTTGAAGGGAAGACCCATGTGCTCTAGGTCGAGCACCGCGTCGATGGCCTCCTTGGCCATGACCTCGGCGGCGTCCTGGTCCACCAGGTAGTCACCACCCTTGACGGTGTCGAAGGTGTGCCACTCCCAGTTGTCCTCTTCGACGTTGGCGAGGGCCGCGCACATGCCACCCTGCGCCGCGCCCGTGTGGGAGCGGGTGGGGTAGAGCTTGGTCAGTACGGCAGTGCGGGCGCGCTGGCCGGACTCAATGGCGGCACGCATGCCGGCGCCGCCGGCGCCGACGATTACCACATCGTACTTGTGAACCTGCATACCAGATGTTCTTTCTACGTGGGTGAGTGGGAGAAGTGTGGGGTCCGGAGGCGTGGTCCGGAACGACCGCGAACGGCGGGGCCCGCGGGCCCCGCCGTTCGCCGGGTCACTGCGCGGGGCAGAAGGACGGCAGCAACGACGGATCGGCGCCGGCCGGGCAGGGATCGAAGGTGAAGATCACCATGGTGCCCAGCAGGATCACGAACGCCGAGGCCACGAACAGCAGCACCTTGAGCCAGAAGCGGGTGGTGCTGCGGGCGGCGTAGTCGTCGATGATGGTCCGCATGCCGTTGGTGCCGTGGAGCATGGCCAGCCACAGCATGACCAGGTCCCAGACCTGCCAGAACGGGTTGGCCCACTTGCCGCCCACAAAGCCGAAGTCCACGGCGTGCACACCCTCGCCCACCATGAGGTTGACGAAGAGGTGGCCGAAGACGAGGACGACCAGCAGCACGCCGGACATGCGCATGAACAGCCACGCGAACATTTCGAAGCTGCTGCGGGAGGAGGAGGCACGGTTGTACTTGACGCCGTCCACCTCGAGGTCCCGGCTGCGGGGGACCTGGATCTTGGTCTTGAGAGGAGTGCTCATGGGATCAACCCCCGAAAACGATCGACAGGTGGCGGATGAGGAAGGGGATCATCACGATGACCCACAGGGCGATGACTCCCCAGAGGAGACCCTTCTGGTGCTTGGTCCCGCCCTTCCAGAAGTCGATCAGGATGATGCGCAGCCCATTGAAGGCGTGGTACACGATCGCGGCCACCAGGCCGGTCTCGCCCAGACCCATGATGGGGTTCTTGTAGGTGGCAATCACTGCGTTGTACGCCTCGGGGGATACACGCACGAGTGCGGTGTCGAGGACGTGGACCAGCAGGAAGAAGAAGATGGCCACGCCGGTAATACGGTGGGCAACCCAGGACCACATGCCGTACTGGCCGCGGTAAAGGGTGCCCCTGGATGAGTTCGCCACGGAATGTCCTCCCTGTGTCGCTCGTCGTCGTGCGCACTGGTGATCGGTGAGATTCGGTAGCGGTCTCGCGCGGGTGCACGGCGAAGGCGGAGCTCTGGCTGGCTCTGTCATGGATGATGCGGTAGTTCTCGACAAAGATACCAGCCTCCCGGGAGTTCACTGACAACGTGTCGCCATCCCGAAAACCGCGCGGGGCCGGGGAATTAGCACAGTTCGGCATTCCCGAATCGCGGCCCTCTGAGGCGGCCCCGGACGGTGTTCCGCGGTGGCCCCGGGAGCGGCGTCGGGCGGACCCCCGGCACGTGGACCGCACGCGGCGGCGTCGTGCCCCGGGGTGTGCACGGGGCGGGGAGGGCGACGGCAGCGGCGTCCCCCGGGTGGGGGATGCCGCTCGTCCGGGGGAGGTCACAGGCGCGAGATCCGCGGAACAGCGCGGGTCTGGCCGTACACTGACGGGCGTGACTTCGCCATTGCAACGATTCCATCCGTTCATCCCGGCGGGCGGCGTGGGCTCCCGGCTGTGGCCCCTCTCTCGCGCGGACGCCCCCAAGTTCCTGCTGGACCTCACCGGCTCGGGCTCGTCCCTGCTGCGCGCCACGTACGACCGGCTGGCCGCGCTGACGGACGGACCCATCATGGTGGTCACGGGACGCTCGCACGCGGGAGCGGTGCAGGAGCAGCTGCCGGAGCTCACGGACGGGGACCTCGTGCTGGAACCGTCGCCGAAGGACTCGGCGGCGGCCATCGGGCTGGCGTGCACGCTCATCGCCCGGCGCGATCCCACCGCGATCATCGGCTCGTTCGCCGCGGACCACGTGGTGGAGCCCGCGGAGGCGTTCCAGGACGTGGTCCGCGAGGCGGTGCAGGCGGCGGACACCGGACGGATCGTGACCATCGGCATCACCCCGTCGTCCCCGGCCACGGGCTTCGGGTACATCAAGGCGGGGGAGTCCCTGGGGCTCGAGGGGGCGCCCCACGCGCTCGCGGTCGAGCAGTTCGTGGAGAAGCCGGACGAGGAGACCGCCCGGCAGTACGTGGCCAGCGGCCGCTACACGTGGAACGCGGGGATGTTCGTGGCCCCGGTGGGTCTCATGCTCGAGTACCTGCGCGAGAGCGAGCCCGAGCTGGCCAGGGGGCTGGACCGGATCGCCGACGCCTGGGACACCCCCGAGCGCGACGCCGTGGTGGACGAGGTCTGGCCCACCCTGACCAAGACCGCGATCGACTACGCCGTGGCGGAGCCCGCCGCCGCCGCGGGTGCCGTGGCCATGGTCCCCGGGGACTTCACGTGGGAGGACGTGGGGGACTTCGCCGCGATCAACCGCCTCAACAAGGTGGACCCGCAGACCGATTCCCAGGTGTCCATCCTGGGACAGAACAACCGGGTGCTCGCGGACGAGTCCTCCGGGATCGTGGTCTCGGACACCGGGCGGCTCATCGCGCTGATCGGTGTGGAGGACATCGTGGTGGTGGACACCCCGGACGCCCTTCTCGTCACCACCGCGGAGCACGCCCAGCGCGTGAAGAACGCCGTGGACTCCCTCAAGCGCAACGGGGACACGGACGTCCTCTGACAACCGGCCGCCGGCCCGTCCCGGCAACGCGCCCGGACTCGGTGCGGGCGGCGCGCTCCCGCCCGGGGTGGCCCAGATGCGGCCCGGGCACGGTAGCGGTGACCGCCGCCCGCCCCGGCACCGGTGACCACCACCCTCCCCGCCGCGGACGACGCCGCCCGCGCGCGGCCGTGCCGCGCGCCGCCGGGTGCGGTGGTGCGCACCCCGGGGAGGGGCACCCGGGTGCGATCCGCGTCACTGCGCCGCGGCGGTACTCTGGCTCTCATGTTGGATCTGCCGCTGCCCTCCGCCGACGACGTGGGCCTGCCCCCCGCGATCGGACCCCTGCTCTCCCACTACCTCCCGGACCTGGTCCGCTTCCGGCGCGATGTGCACCGCCACCCGGAACTGTCCTACGAGGAGTACCGCACCACCGAGCGGATCGTGAACGCTCTGGAGGCCTCCGGTCTGCGCCCCGTGCGGTTCGAGCGCACCGGCTGCTACGTGGACGTGGGTCGCGGGCCCGTGATGGTGGGGCTGCGTGCGGACATCGACGCCCTGCCGATCCTGGAGGACACGGGGCTGGAGTACGCGTCCATCCACGAGGGCGTGATGCACGCGTGCGGCCACGACATCCACACCACCGTGATGCTCGGGGTGGCCCGGGTGCTCGCGGACCTGCACCGCTCCTCGCCGTTCGCGGGCACCGTGCGGATCGTGTTCCAGCCCGCGGAGGAGAAGTTGCCGGGCGGCGCGCTGAGCATCATCAAGCAGAACGTGCTGGCCGGCGTGCCGCGCATGTTCGCCCTGCACTGCGAGCCCAAGCTGGACGTGGGGCAGGTGGGCACCCGGATCGGGGCCATCACCTCGGCGTCCGACACCATCCGGATCGAGCTGTCCGGGCGCGGCGGGCACACGTCCCGCCCGCACCTCACCGAGGACCTGGTCTACGCCATGAGCCAGATCGCGATCGACGTGCCCGCGGTGCTCTCCCGGCGCGTGGACGTGCGCTCGGGCGTGGCCGTGGTGTGGGGGCAGATCCACGCGGGGGTGGCCCCCAACGCCATTCCCATGTCCGGGTTCATGGCCGGGACCATGCGCTGCCTGGACGCGGATGCCTGGTACCAGGCCGGGGAGATGCTCGACGAGGTCGTCGGCCAGGTGGCGGCCCCCTACGGGGTGAACGTGGACCTCGAGCACATCCGCGGCGTGCCGCCCGTGGTCAACGGCGAGACCGAGACCACCCTGCTGGAGATCGCCGCCCGCGCGGAGCTGGGGGAGGAGAGCATCCTGCTCGTGGAGCAGTCCATGGGCGGGGAGGACTTCGCGTGGTTCCTGCAGCACGTGCCCGGCGCCATGATGCGACTGGGCACCCGTGAGCCGGGAGGACGCACGTACGACCTGCACCAGTCCGACTACGCCCCGCAGGAGGAGGCCATCCGGTGCGGCGTGCAGGTCATGGCGTCCGCCGCGCTGCGGGCGGTCCGGTTGCGGGTGCGCGAGCTGACGGACGCGGCACAGGTTCCGGAACGGTCCGAGGGCTGACACGCCGGCACTCGGTGCACTGCCAGGGATTCATGGGGCTACACTGAGCGGACCTATGATCCGGGTCACGTCCTTCTCGCGGTTCCACCGCGGTGCGAGGACCCGGTTCTGCGCGCCCCCAGCCCGATCCCACCGGAGGACCCCATGACCACTCGACGTTTCCGCGCTCTCGGCGCCCTCGGACTGGCCGGGCTGACCGGCCTCACCCTGGCAGGCTGCGGTGCCGCACCGGACAGCTCCGGGGACAGCAGCGCACAGGCGTCCGACTTCAAGGGCTGCATCGTCTCCGACGACGGCGGCTTCCAGGACCGCTCGTTCAACCAGAGCTCCTACGAGGGCCTCAAGGCAGCGGAGGAGCACAAGGGCATCAAGATCAGCCAGGCCGAGTCCCAGTCCGAGACGGAGTTCGAGCCCAACCTGACCTCCATGGCGCAGCAGGGCTGCAACCTCACCGTGTCGGTGGGCTTCCTCCTCGCGGACACCACCAAGAAGGTCGCGGAGGCCAACCCCGACAAGCACTTCGCGATCGTGGACGACAACTCGATCAAGGCCGACAACGTCAAGCCGATCGTGTACAACACCGCGGAGGCGGCCTTCCTGGCCGGCTACCTCGCGGCCGGCAGCTCCGAGACCGGCAAGGTGGCCACCTACGGGGGCATGGACATCCCCACCGTGACCGTGTTCATGGACGGTTTCTCGGACGGCGTGAAGTACTACAACGAGAAGAACAAGAAGGACGTCAAGGTCCTCGGGTGGAACAAGGACTCGCAGAACGGCACGTTCCTGAGCTCCTTCCAGGACTCCTCCAAGGCCAAGACCGTGACCCAGAACCTCGTCGGTGACGGCGCCGACGTCGTGCTCCCGGTCGCGGGCCAGGCCGCCCAGGGCACCGTGGACGCGGTGGTCGAGGCGAACAAGGGCAACAAGAACGTGCGGCTGATCTGGCCGGACACGGACGGCTACGAGACCCTCGACTCCGGCAAGGAGTTCCTGCTCACCTCGGTGCTGAAGGAGATGACCACCTCCGTGGAGGACGTGGTCACCCAGGCCGCGGACGGCAAGTTCGACAACAGCCAGTACGTGGGCACCCTCGAGAACGGCGGGGTGGGTCTCGCGCCGTACCACGACCAGGAGTCGAAGGTGGGGGAGGACCTCGACAAGGAGGTCCAGCAGCTGAAGCAGGACATCATCGACGGCAAGGTCACGGTGGAGTCCGAGAACGCCCCCAAGTCCTGACCGAGCGCGCAGGCAGGAGCTAACGACGTGCAGCTGAAACTCACGGACGTCACCAAGAAGTTCGGTGACTTCACCGCCAACAACCGTGTGAACCTGACCGTGGAACCCCACCAGATCCACTGTCTGCTCGGGGAGAACGGAGCGGGCAAGTCCACGCTCATGAACGTCCTCTACGGTCTCTACGAACCCACGTCCGGGAGCGTGGAGATCGACGGTGAACCCGTGAGGTTCAGCGGCCCCGGCGACGCCATGGCGGCCGGGATCGGCATGGTGCACCAGCACTTCATGCTCGTCCCGGTCTTCACGGTGGCCGAGAACGTGGCGCTGGGGCACGAGAGCACCCGGGGCGTGTCCCTGGACCTGGAGACCACGCGGGCCAGGATCCGGGAGATCTCCCGGCGCTACGGCTTCGACGTGGACCCCGACGCCGTGGTCGAGGACCTGCCCGTGGGCGTGCAGCAGCGCGTGGAGATCATCAAGGCGCTCGTGCGCGACGCGCGGGTGCTGATCCTGGACGAGCCCACGGCCGTGCTGACCCCACGGGAGACGGACGAGCTGCTGCAGATCATGCGCCAGCTGCGGGATGGCGGCACCTCCATCGTGTTCATCTCGCACAAGCTGCGGGAGGTGCGGGCCGTCTCGGACGTGATCACCGTGATCCGCCGTGGCGAGGTGGTGGGGCACGTGGGCCCCGAGGCGTCCACGGAGGAGCTCGCGGCCCTGATGGTGGGCCGGAAGGTCTCCCTCACGGTGGAGAAGGAGCCGGTCCTGCCGAGCGGTGCCGCACTCGAGGTGCGCGAGCTCACGGTCGTCGGGGACAACGGTCTCGTGGTGCTGGACGGCGTGAGCTTCGACGTGGCCCCCGGGGAGATCCTCGCCGTGGCCGGCGTGCAGGGCAACGGCCAGACCGAGCTGACCCAGGCGCTCGTGGGGCTCGAGGACCGCGTGACGGGGTCCGCGCGCCTGGACGGCCACGAGCTCGTGGGGCTGCGCACGCGCGAGGTGCTGGCCCGGGGCGTCGGATTCGTGCCCGAGGACCGGTCCACGGACGGCCTCGTGGGCCCGTTCTCCGTGGCCGAGAACCTCGTGCTGGACCGCTACCGGGACCGCGAGTTCGCGGCGGGACCCTCGCTGCGGCTGGGCGCCATCGGCGAGAACGCCCGCTCCGCCGTGTCCGAGTACGACATCCGCACGGGATCCGTGGACTCCGCGGTGGTCACGCTGTCCGGCGGCAACCAGCAGAAGGTGGTGATCGCCCGCGAGCTCGGGCGCCCCCTCACGCTGTTCATCGCCTCCCAGCCCACGCGCGGTGTGGACGTGGGCTCGATCGAGTTCATCCACCGCCGCATCGTGGCGGAGCGGGACCGGGGCACCGCGGTGCTGATCGTCTCCACCGAGCTCGACGAGGTCTACGCGCTCGCGGACCGCATCGCGGTCTTCTTCCACGGTCGGCTGATGGGCATCGTGGGCCCGGAGACCCCGCGCGAGGCGCTCGGGCGCATGATGGCCGGCGAGCCCGCCGAGTCCGTGCTCCCCGCGGCCCCCTGGGACCACTCCGACGTCGCCTCGTCCCAGCAGGCCGACGGCGCCCACGCACCCGACGACGCCCACGCCGCAGCTGACGACGCCCACGCGACATCCGCCCACTCCGACGACACCGGCGCGGGCGCCACGCCCGCCGCCGACGACGCCGCCCACCACGCGGTCCCCGGCGCGGCCTCTGACGCGCACCGGGGAAGCAGCGCGGCCGACCCGACCGACGACCGACCCGAGGGGGACCGCACGGCATGAGCGCGACCACCACACCGGCGCAGACCGACCAGGTGTCGGCGCCGCCACCGACCGAACTCGCCGCGGGCAGCCACCGCCGCACCCTGCTGGGCTCCACGCTCCAGTCGGTGCTGGCCGTGGTGGTGGCGCTGATCCTGGGCGGACTGCTGATCGCGGTCACCAACGAGGACGTCCGGGAGGCTGCGGGGTACTTCTTCGCGCGCCCCGGCGACACGCTGACCGCCATGTGGCAGGCCGCCTCGAGCGCCTACGTGGCCATGTTCCACGGTGCGGTGTACAACCCCGCCGGGGCCACGCTCGCCGACAAGCTCTACCCGCTGACGGAGACCCTCACCGTGGCCACCCCCCTGATCCTCGCGGGTCTCGGCGTGGCGCTCGCGTTCCGCGCGGGCCTGTTCAACATCGGTGCGCAGGGCCAGATCCTGATCGGGGCCACGCTGGCCGCGTGGGTGGGGTTCTCGTGGCACCTGCCCGCCGGGATCCACCTGCTCGCCGTGATGGCGGCCGGCGCCCTGGGCGGTGCCCTGTGGGGCGGGATCGTGGGGCTCATCAAGGCCCGCACGGGCGCCCACGAGGTCATCCTCACGATCATGCTCAACTACGTGGCGCTCAACCTGGTGGCGTGGCTGCTGACGCTGCCGGGCTTCCAGCGCGAGGGCTCGTCCAACCCCATCAGCCCTCCCGTGGACCAGACCGCCATGTTCCCCAAGCTGCTCGGGGACCAGTTCCGGCTGCACTGGGGCTTCGTGCTCGCGGTCCTGGCCACCGTGGCCGTGTCCTGGCTGCTCAACCGCTCCACCGTGGGCTTCGAGCTGCGGGCCGTGGGGGCCACCCCCCGCGCGGCGCGGACCGCGGGCATCTCCGTGACCCGCGGCTTCGTCGTCGTCATGCTGCTAGCGGGTCTGCTGGCGGGTCTCGCCGGCACCGCGCAGGTCTCAGGCACCGAGCACTCGCTCACGGCGGGCATTGCGGCCTCCTTCGGCTTCGACGCCATCACCGTGGCCCTGCTGGGCCGGTCCACACCGTGGGGCACGTTCTTCGCGGGGATCCTCTACGGGGCGTTCCGCGCGGGCGGGGTGACCATGCAGTCGATGACCGGCACCAACGTGGACATCGTGCTGGTCGTGCAGTCGCTCATCGTGCTGTTCGTGGCGCTGCCACCCCTGTTCACCTTCGCCACCCGTCGCTCGCAGGAGGTCGCCGCGTGAGCACCGCCACCGCTTCCCCCCACCTGGACGGCCCGGACGGCTCCGTGCCCGAGGCCGATCTGCCCACCTCCGCGGTGCTGCGCGACGTGGGCGTGCGGACCCTGCGACCCGCGGTCGGCCTGGCCGTGCTCGCGCTCGTGGCCCTCGTGGTCTTCGCCCTGAACGCCTCCGGGCAGTCGGTGCAGTTCCGCTTCTCCGGCGAGAACGACGCCGTGCGCCTGCCCGACGTCTCCGTGGCCTCGACACTGTGCGGCTGGGTGGTGACGGCCGTGCTGGCCGTGCTGGCCGGCTACGCCGCGGTACGGGCCCGCGCCCTGCCCCGCTGGGCCTCGCTCGTGGCCGGTTTCTTCTTCGTCACCGGATTCCTCGTGTGGATCGTGGGCACGGCCCAGACCCCCAGCATCTCCGTGACCGCACTGCTCGCGGGCTCCGTGGCCCTCGCCACGCCGCTGGTCTTCGGCTCCCTCGGGGGTCTGCTGTGCGAGCGCTCGGGCGTGGTGAACATCGCGATCGAGGCCCAGCTGCTCTTCGGTGCGTTCTCCGCGGCGGTCGTCGCAACGATCGCGGGCAGCGCCTGGGCGGGCCTGCTCGCGGCCGTCCTCGGTTCGGTGCTCGTGTCGGTGGTGCTCGCGGTCTTCGCCATCCGCTACCGCGTGAACCAGGTGATCGTGGGCGTGGTGCTCAACGTCCTGGTCTCCGGGCTCACGGGCTTCCTGTTCGCCACCGTGCTGGAGCCCAACGCGGCCGCGTTCAACTCCCCGGAGCGGCTGCCGCACGTGCGGATCCCGGTGCTGGCCGAGATCCCCGTGGTGGGGCCGGTGCTCTTCGACCAGTCCGTGATCGGATACATCATGTACGCCACCGTGGCCGTGGTGTGGTTCGCGCTGTACCGCACGCGGTGGGGCCTGCGGACCCGAGCGGTGGGCGAGCACCCCAAGGCCGCAGACACCCTGGGCATCCCCGTCAACGCCCTGCGCGTGCGCAACGTGCTGCTGGGCGGTGCGGTGGCCGGGCTGGGCGGTGCGTTCTACACGCTCGTGTCGGTGTCCGCGTTCACCCGGGACATGACGGCGGGCTCCGGCTACATTGCGCTGGCGGCCCTGATCTTCGGGCGGTGGAACCCCGTGGGGGCGCTGCTGGCCTCGCTGCTGTTCGGCTTCGCGTCCAACCTGGAGTCGATCCTCTCCTTCCTGGGCACCCCGGTGCCCAGCCAGTTCCTGGCCATGCTCCCGTACGTGGTCACCATCCTCGCGGTGGCGGGCCTCGTGGGCCGGTCACGGGGGCCGGCCGCCTCGGGTGAGCCCTACCTCAAGGAGTGACCACCCCGCCCGGCGAGCGCCTCGACGGCGTAGCGTCGGGGGTGGACCTCCCGCGCGGTGGCGCGCTGAGCGGCGTCGCCGGGAGAATCCGCACAAGGACCCGCACGAGAACCCAGGACCAGGAGCGCACGACACCATGACCGAGAACCAGCAGATTGTGGACGAGTCCACCTGGCAGCGGCTGCAGCGGGCGGCCACCGAGGCCCTCGAGCACTCCTACTCCCCGTACTCCCGCTTCCCCGTGGGAGCGGCGGCACTCGTGGACGATGGCCGCGTGGTCACCGGGGCCAACATCGAGAACGCCTCCTACGGTGTGACCCTGTGCGCGGAGTGCTCGCTCGTGAGCGCGCTGTTCATGTCCGGCGGCGGCAAGCTTGTGGCCTTCGTGTGCGTGGACGGGCACGGGGAGGTGCTGATGCCGTGCGGGCGCTGCCGGCAGCTGCTGTACGAGCACCGCGCTCCCGGGCTGCAGCTGCTCACCGTGAGCGGTGTTCGCAGCATGGACCAGGTGCTGCCGGACGCGTTCGGGCCCGAGAACCTGTGACCCGCCGAGCCGCCGGGGGAGCGTCCGGCTCCCGGGTGGCTCCCGAGCGGCCCGCCTATACTGAGCACCAGACCGAGCCCGGCTTTCGAAGGGAAACATTCACGTGGGTTTGAGAGATCTGTTCCGCAGCAAGAACACCACCCCGACACCCCAGCCGTCGCCCGGCGCCGCGCCGTCAGACCCCGCGGCGGGACCCGTGTCCGGCCAGGCGACGCCGCCCGAGGCAGTGCAGAGCACCGCCGGGGATCACCACGAGCACCCGCGCCAGGAGCCGACCGCCGAGCCGCTGCCGCAGGACGGGGCGCTGCAGCACCTCGTGGAGCTCCTGCTGGCCCGGGGTGCGGACCGTGCCCGGCTGACCCTCGTGCAGTCCGGGAACATCATGACGCACCAGACGCGCCAGGCCGTGGGGGAGGCGCCGGACGAGGTGGAGAACGGGACCGTGGACCAGGGATCGCCCCTGTTCGACGACGTCGCAGACCTCTACACGCAGGCCATGAGCACCCCGGTGGGGCCGTGGCGCCAGCTGGACCTCGTGGTCTCGGCGTCCCACCACGCGGCGCACGAGATCACGGTGACCTACGACTACCCCACCGGGGAGTCGCGCACCGAGCACTACAGCCACCCCGGTGGTGGTTCCGTCCAGCAGCACCACGGTGCCTCCGACGAGTCGCGCACGGCCACGCCGGCGCACCACGAGGAGCAGCACCAGGCCAGCTCGGACGACCGCACGGAGGCCACGGACCGCGTCCAGGACCACCACGGAACCCCGGCGGGCCACGGCTCCGACGACCGGGCCGGTGCCCCCGGGCACGTGGACGCCGCGGGCGCGGGGACGGTGGCCGGCGGTGCGGCTGGGCTCGCCGCCGCGGGCACCTCGGGGGACCAGGGTGACCACATTGCCGATGCTCACCGTTCCGAGCAGGGCCACGCCCCCGGCGAGGCCGCAGAGCAGGTGCACACGGGCGCTCCGCAGGACTCCGACGCCGTGCGTGTGGTCTCCGACGGCCACACCGAGCCGGCCACGGACGGCGACGTCCTGGGCGCGGGCCAGGCGTCACCGGTGCTCGCGTCCGGCGAGCAGAGCTCCGCGGAGCGCGCCGAGGACGGCTCCCCGGCGGTGCCCGCCGAGGAACGGTCCGTGGATCCGGAGCGCGCCTTCGACGCACAGGACGGAGGATTCCCGGACGGCGCCGCAGGGTCGGAGGAGGACGAGCACTTCGACCAGGGCCTGGGCGAGGACCCCCGCATCCTGGGCGGTGGGCCCACCCATGACGGCGCGCGCGGTGCGCAGCCCGGAGCGGAGCACGCCGCTGCCACGGACACCCAGGACGCCCGGTCCTCGGAGGACCTGCCCGCCCACGTGGACGAGTCGGCGTTCGGCACGGAGTCCGAGGACACGCTGGTGCCCGCGCCCGTGCGCGCGGCGGTGGACGGCGACGACGATCCGGCCGGTGCGCCGCAGGTGGCCACTGCCACGGACGTGTCCCCGTCCTACCGGGCCCCTGCCCCGGAGCAGGACGTGGACCCCGATGCCCTCGCGACCGGCAACCTCGCGCTCACCGTGGGTGACGTCACGGCCCGCCTCGCGGATGCGCAGCGGCACCTGTTCGGACCGGAGGGCACCGCCCGTGAGGTCTCCACCGTGCTGATCCGCGTGCGCGCTCTCGGCACCTACTACGACGCCCTGACCCACGTGCGCCTCAACGGGTTCTGGGACCAGCGCCCCACCTTCGACCTGGTGCCCGAGGACCAGCTCAAGGTCCAGGAGCTCAAGGACGACTCGTACGTGGAGGGCTCCGGCGCCCCGCTGGCCATGATGTTCCGCTTCCGTCCGGGCGTTCCCCCCGAGGTCGCGTTCGACTACTCGGACGAGGAGGCGTTCGTGCGCTACGAGCAGCGCCTCCCGGGGCAGAACTACCTGGAGGAGCTGCGCATGTATCCGCGCACCGGCTCCAACATCCCCCAGCACGTCAACGACGCACTGCAGGACTGGAACTACTGACGCCATGAGCACTCGAACGACCCCCGAGGGCCCCGTCCGCACCACGGACGGGGCCCTCGGGCCACACGGACTGATCTCGCTGCACGACCACCTGGACGGCGCACTGCGCCCCGCCACCGTCGTGGAGCTCGCGGCGCAGGTGGGCCACGAGCTGCCCACCACGGACCCGGCATCCCTGGGTCAGTGGTTCCGCGACAGCGCCGACTCCGGGAGCCTGCCGCGGTACCTGGAGACCTTCGCGTACACCGTGGCGGTGATGCAGACGGCACCGGCCCTGCGGCGCGTGGCCCGCGAGTACGTGGCGGACTGCGCAGCGGACGGCCTGGTCCACGCCGAGGTGCGCTGGGCACCGGAGCAGCACGTGGCCGGGGGACTCACTCTGGACCAGGCCGTGGACGCGGTGCAGAGCGGTCTCGCGGAGGGTGTCGCCGAGGTCAAGGCCGCAGGCGGGCACGTCTCGGTGGTCCAGATCCTGTGCGCCATGCGCCACCTGGACCGCTCCCGGGAGATCGCCGAGCTCGTGGTGCGGCGGCTGCGGGCGGCGTCGTCCCCGTCCGGGAACCCTGACGAGGCAGTCACCGGCGGCACGCCGGCCACGGACGTCGGCGCGCACACCCCCACGACGACGGCGGACGGCCAGGTTCCCGGGGAACCGGTGCCGGGATCCGTGGTGGGCTTCGACCTGGCGGGCCCGGAGGACGGCTTCCCCGCCTCGGCCCACCGGGACGCCCTGGAGCTTCTCGCGGCGGAGCACGTCCCCGTGACGCTGCACGCGGGGGAGGCCGCCGGCGCGGAGTCCATGGCCGACGCCCTCCGCTCGGGCCGGGCCCTGCGACTGGGGCACGGCGTGCGGCTGCTGGACGAGGACCGGGAGATGACCGCACCGCTGACCCGCTGGATCCGGGACCGGCGGATCGCGCTCGAGGTCTGCCCGTGCTCCAACCTGCAGACCGGAGCGAGCGCGGCGTGGGGCGCCACCGTTGCCGAGCACCCGGTGACGCGCCTGCTGCGGGCCGGATTCGCGGTGACGGTCTCTCCCGACAACCGCCTCATGAGCGGGACCTCCGTGACGCACGAACTGGACCGGCTGCGCTCCGAGGCGGGGTGGAGCTCCGAGGACGTGCTGCGGGTCCAGCGCACGGCGGCGCGCGCGGCCTTCGTGCCGGTGGCCTACCAGCAGTGGCTCGAGCAGCGCATCACGGGGGAGACCTCGTGAGCCCGGAGAGCACAGGACCCGCCGAGCGTTCGCACGGCGACGCGTTGCAGACCTCGGAGGGCGCCGGGGCCTCATCGCCCCGCGATGCGCGGCGGGCCCCGGAGGGCGCGGGGAGCCTGGCCCCTCGTCACGCCGCGACCGGCACGGCCACGCACGGTGCGGAGAGCACTGCGGGCGAGCAGTTCGAACGGCTGCTGGCGGTCATGGACCGGCTGCGCTCTCCGGGGGGCTGCCCGTGGGACGCGGAGCAGACCCACGAGTCGCTGCTCCACCACCTCGTGGAGGAGGCCTACGAGGTGGTGGAGGCCGTGGAGACCCTCGAACCCTCGAGCCGCCGCCGGGACGAGCTCGTGGAGGAGCTCGGGGACGTGCTGCTGCAGGTGGTCTTCCACGCGCGGATCGGCCAGGAGCACCCGGCCCCGCAGGGCTTCGACGTCACGGACGTGATCTCCGCCGTGACGGACAAGCTCGTGCGCCGCCACCCGGCGGTGTTCGGCGGGGGCGCGGGGACCACCCTGATGGCCACCGGGAACACCCTGCTGGGTGAGGACAACGCGGACGGCCAGGCGGCGTGGTCGGACGAGATCGCCGCCGCGGGGGAGCAGCCGAGCACCGCCGAGCTCGCCGCGCGCTGGGACGCCGTCAAACGGGACGAGAAACCGCAGCGCACGCGCATCTTCGACGGGATCCCCCCGGCGCTGCCCGCCCTGGCCCGCGCCGAGAAGGCGCTGTCCAAGGCCCGCCGGCACGCGGTCCCCGGGGTCGGACCCGTGGGCCCGGAGCTGCCGGAGGAGCAGCGCGAGGACGAGGAGCGCGAGCTGGGGGAGCGGCTGCTGCGCCAGGTGGTGGAGGCCTCCGCGCGCGGCCTGGACGCCGAACGGGCCCTGCGCACGGCCGTGCGCCGCTTCGTGCAGGAGCACGACGGCCCGCTGCCCGGGTGAGCACCGTCATCCCGGGGCGTATCGCCGGGACACAGGCGCGCTCGGTAGGCTGGGACCCGGGGCCGGAACCGCCCCACGGGTCGACGACCGACAAGGAGATTTTCATGGCAATGATCATTGCGCTGCAAGCCCGCCAGATCCTGGATTCCCGCGGCAACCCCACGGTCGAGGTGGAGGCCCTGCTGGACGACGGCAGCTTCGGCCGCGCGGCCGTCCCCTCGGGTGCGTCAACGGGTGAGTTCGAGGCCGTGGAGCGCCGCGACGGCGACAAGAAGGTCTACCTGGGCAAGGGCGTCCTGGGCGCCGTGCACGCCGTGGACGAGGAGCTGGAGCAGGCCGTCGTGGGTCTGGACGCGTCCGACCAGCGTGCGGTGGATCAGGCCATGCTCGAGCTGGACGGCACCGACAACAAGGCCAAGCTGGGCGCCAACGCGATCCTGGGTGCCTCCATGGCGATCGCCCGTGCGGCCGCGAGCTCCGCGGACCTGCCCCTCTACAAGTACCTGGGCGGCCCGAACGCCCACGTGCTGCCCGTGCCCATGATGAACATCCTCAACGGCGGCTCCCACGCGGACTCCAACGTGGACATCCAGGAGTTCATGATCGCCCCGATCGGCGCCCCCACGTTCTCCGAGGCCCTGCGCTGGGGCGTGGAGGTCTACCACAGCCTCAAGTCCGTGCTGAAGGACCGCGGCCTGTCCACGGGCCTGGGGGACGAGGGCGGCTTCGCCCCGAACCTGGACTCCAACTCGGCGGCACTGGATCTCATCCTCGAGGCCATCACGAAGGCCGGCTACAAGCCCGGCCGGGACATCGCCCTGGCCCTGGACGTGGCCTCGTCCGAGTTCTTCGAGAAGGGCAAGTACACCTTCGAGGGCAAGAAGCGCTCCGCGGAGGAGATGTCCGCGTACTTCGAGGACCTCGTGAAGAAGTACCCGCTCGTGTCCATCGAGGACCCCCTGGACGAGGACGACTGGAAGGGCTGGGCCACGCTCACCGAGCACATCGGTGACAAGGTGCAGCTCGTGGGCGACGACCTCTTCGTGACCAACCCGGAGCGGCTGGCCCGCGGCATCCAGGAGGACGTGGCCAACTCCCTGCTGGTCAAGGTCAACCAGATCGGCTCGCTGACCGAGACCTTCGACGCCGTGGAGCTCGCCCAGCGCAACGGCTACCGCTGCATGATCTCCCACCGTTCCGGTGAGACCGAGGACACCACCATCGCGGACATCGCGGTGGCCGTGAACGCGGGCCAGATCAAGACCGGTGCCCCGGCACGCTCCGAGCGCGTGGCCAAGTACAACCAGCTGCTGCGCATCGAGGAGGAGCTCGGCGACGCCGCGGTCTACGCGGGTGCCTCGGCCTTCCCGCGCTTCACCGCCAAGTAGGCCCGCCGCGCGGCGTCTCCGGACGCCCCGCCCGGCCACGACGACGCCGCCCGGTCCCGCCCAGGGGACCGGGCGGCGTCGTGCTGCGGGTAGACTGGCCGAGCACGATCCGCCCCACGACGTCACCCGGGAGGTACGCATG
>NZ_JASDCY010000029.1:0-33381 GCF_030407675.1 Kocuria sp. APC 4018
CTCGCCGGTCTCACCGTGGCCGCCACGGGCCTGGGCTCCGCGGTGGGGGCTCCGCTGCTGGGTCGGATGGTCGACCGCTTCGGACCGTTGCCCGTGGTCGTGTCCGCCACCCTGGTGCAGCTGCTCGGCATGAGTGCCCTGCTGAGCGTGGTGCTGCTCGAGGCGCCCTCCTCCCTGGTGCTCGTGGCCGGGGCCGTCATCGGCGCCGCGAATCCGCAGATCGGCGCCATCGCGAGGGCGCGCTGGTCGGCGCTCGCGCGGCGTCGTGGCACGCCCGGGCTGGTGAGCAAGGCCCTGGGCTACGAAACCGCGTGCGACGAGGTGGGTTTTGTCCTGGGCCCCGTGATCGCGGGCGTGCTGGTGGGGGTGCTGGGTCCGAATCCTGCCCTCGTGGTGCTCATGGTGTGGGTGCTGCTCGGTCAGGGGTGCTTCATCGTCTACCTCGCGCAGCGTCGCAACCTGACCCTGGACACCCGCTCGATCGAGGTCACGGACGGCTCCGCCCCACGGATCCGCTGGGCCGCCGTGCTGCCGCCGATGCTCGCGTGCCTGTGCGTGGGCACCGTGTTCGGGTCCACGCAGACCGCGCTCACGGCCATCAACGCCGAGCGCGGCACGGAGGCGTACACCGGACTGATCTACGGCTGCATGGGCGTGGGCAGTGCGCTCGCGAGCCTGCTGGTGTCCCGTCTGCCGTCCCGTGTGCCCCTGTCGGTGCGCGTGGCGTGCGGGGCGCTCCTCGTGGGGGTCATGGCCGTGCTGCTGATGAGCGTCCCGGGGCCGGTGGCGCTCTCGGTCCTCTTCGCGGCCACGGGCCTCGGTGTGGGCACTCTGCTGGTCAGCTCCTACACCCGGGGCGAGGAGGTTGCGCCCTCGCACCGCATGGCCAGTGTGATGACCATGCTCACCACGTGCATCGTCCTGGGGGTCTCGTTCGGCTCCGCGATGGGCGGGCTCCTGTCCGCGGTGCCCGAACGCGGCTTCGTGCTCACCCTGGGGGCGGGCGTCGCGGGTCTGGTGGCGGCGGTGGCCATGCACGTCACCCGCCCGGGGAGCACGCGCCGGGTGGTGTGAGGCGGCCCCTGGTGGTCCCCTTCCCCTGACGGCGCCATGATGGACGCATGACAGCACAGCGTCCCGACCCGCGCCCCGCATCCCTGCCCCCGGCTCGGGAGGGCGCCGTCCCCGGCGGTCTCCTCGGAGATCCGCTGGCCGCGCGCCTGGCCCGGGAAGAGCCCCTGACCTGGTGGAATCCCGCCGCGACGGACGCCGCGCAGGGGCTCTCGGCGTCCCGCGTGGACCCCGCGATCGTCGACGACGCCGCCGCGCGCCTCGAGCGCTTCCGCCCCTGGATCGCGGCGACCTTCCCGGACACCGCCGCAGCGGGCGGGCTCATCGAGTCGCCACTGCAGGAGGCCACGGCCTGGCAGAACGCCGCCGGGGTGCGGAGCGGGCGGGTGCTGCTCAAGCGGGATGACATCCTCCCGGTCAGCGGCTCCGTCAAGGCGCGCGGAGGAGTGCACGAGGTGCTGCAGTACGCGGAATCGCTGGCCGTGGCGCACGGCCTCCTGCCGGACTCGACAACGCGCCCGGATGCGGACAAGGACTACACGGCGTTCAGCAGGGCACCGTTGCGCGCCCTCATGACCGAGCACCGCGTGGTGGTGGGCTCCACCGGCAACCTGGGACTGTCCATCGGGATCATCTCCGCCGCCCTCGGACTGCAGGCCACGGTGCACATGTCCACCCACGCCCAGCAGTGGAAGAAGGACCTGCTGCGCTCGCGGGGCGTGGAGGTGGTGGAGCACAGCACGGACTACACGGAGGCCGTGGCGGCGGGTCGCCGGGCGGCGGAGCAAGACGACGCGGTGCACTTCGTGGACGACGAGCACTCCCTGAGCCTGTTTGCCGGGTACGCCGTGGCCGGCGCGCGCGTGGCACGTCAGCTCACGGACCAGGGCATCGCCGTGGATCAGGACCATCCCCTCTACGTGTACCTGCCGTGCGGGATCGGAGGGGCTCCCGGCGGGGTGGGCTACGGTCTGGCGCGGGAGTTCGGGGATGCGGTGCGCTGCGTGTTCGTAGAGCCCACCCAGGCGCCGTGCATGCTCCTGGGGCTGCACACGGGACTCCACGACGGCATCTCCGTGGCGGAGCTCGGACTCACCACCCGCACGGTCGCGGACGGTCTGGCCGTGGGTCGTCCCTCGGGCTTCGTGGGCCGTGCCATGCAGGGCCTGATCGCGGGCTGCGTCACGGCGTCGGACGAGCAGATGACGGGCCAGGTCAAGGCCTTGCATGCCTCGGAGGGCATAGTCGTGGAGCCGTCCGCGGCCTCGGCCCTGGAGGCCATCCGCCGAGTTGCGGGGGAAGCGGCCGCTCGGGAGGGTGGCGGACCTCGTTCGAGCGTGGAAAGTCGCGTTCCAGAGGGAGCCACCCACCTCGCGTGGCTCACCGGTGGCGGCATGCTCCCCGCGGACGTGAGGGCGCGCTACCTGGGCTGAGGCGGCGTCGCGGATGCAGCGAAGGCATGGGGGTGGCGCCTCTGGCCAAGGGGCGTGAGACCCTCCGCACAACAAGGTGCACTCCGTGCAATGACTGCCGTACGATGGCCCCGTGACACCCCAGCTGATCTCCGGATGCCGTGAACGGCGCGCAGCGGAGCCCAAGGACAAGCGCGAGGCCATCAGGCTGCGCAACCGCCGGGCCATCATCGCCGCGGCGGGGGAGCTCACGGCGGAGCTGGGCACCGAGGGTGTGAGCGTCAACGGTCTGGCAGAACTCGCCGGAGTGTCACGCAGGACCACCTTCAACCACTTCCCCTCGGCCCAGGACGCCGCCTTCGAGTACCTCTCGGAGCTGGTGACCGAGCTGATCGACACCGTGCTGGACGACCTCCCGGAGCCCACCGAACCGGAGACCGCATCGCTCGGTGAGGTCTACCGGCAGCTGATCGGAGCGCTGCGCGCCCGCGTGCTCATCGGGGACCTCCAGCCGGTGTTCTCCGTGGACGTGCAGGAGACCCAGGCCGCCTCCCTGTGGGGCTACCGGGTGACCCGCACGGCGGTGGAGCGCCTGAACGAGGTGCTGCGGGAGCGTCTGCCGCAGTACACCCCGTTCCAGACGCACCTCGTGGCCACCACCCTCATCAACTCGCTCGCCGAGTGCCTGGACGAGTGGCTGGCCCGCACCGGCGGAGTCCTGGACGAGCGGGGGCGCCAGACCTGGGACGAGCTGCTGTCCACCGCCCTGGAGGTGCTGGGGAGGGGCTTCGACACCTGACGCCGCGGCGTCGTCCCCCGCCCGAGAACCACCGCAGCACCCGAGAACCACCGCAGCGGCAGAGAACCACCGCACCGAACGAGACCAGCGCACCGACCGGGACCACCCCGGACAGGCACCACCCGGGATCCGCAGCCGCCCCGCGCGGCGCTCCCGCCAGACACTTCACCGCACAGACGACTCAGTAGGAGAACTTCAGTGGCACGACTTCTGTACAGGCTGGGCAAGAGCTCGGCCGCTCACGCGTGGGCGGTGATCCTGGTGTGGCTCGCCGTCCTGGCGCTGGCCGTGGGTGGGGTGGCCGTCTCGGGGGTGCACCTGAGCAACGCCATCACGATCCCCGGGACCGAGACGCAGAACCTGGCGGACAAGCTGAAGGCGGAGATGCCGGAGGCCAACCAGGGGACGGGCCGGGTGGTGTTCTACACCGAGGACGGCTCGGAGTTCACCCAGGCCCAGAGGGACGGCATCGAGGACGCCCTGAAGGCCACGGAGGACGTCTCCGGGGTGGACTCCACCGTCAACCCGTTCGAGCGCCAGCAGCAGCTGGACGACGGCCGGCAGCAGCTCGAGGACGGCCGTCAGAAGCTGGAACAGGGCGAGAAGCAGATGGCCCAGCTGCAGAAGAGCCTGCCGCCCGGGGTGAGCCCGGAACAGGTGCTCAAGCAGCAGGGGATCGACCCGAACCAGCTGGAGCAGCAGAAGACCCAGCTCGAGCAGGGTGAGCAGAGCTACGAGCGCATGGGCGACTACCGCGTGGTCTCCGAGGACCAGAACTCCGCGATCAGCGTGGTCAACTTCACGCAGGAGCAGAACGCGGTGGAGGCGGACACCAAGACCGCCGTGATGGACGCCGTCCGCGCCCACCCGGTGGACGGCGTGGGTGTGGAGTTCTCCCAGGAGATCGCGCAGGACATCACCGCGCTGCTGGGCCCGTCCGAGATCATCGGCGTGGTCGTGGCCGGGCTGGTGCTGCTCATCATGCTGCGGGCCCTCGTGCCGGCCGCGCTCCCCGTGCTCACAGCACTGCTGGGCGTGGCCGTGGCCACCTGCATCACGCTCTCGTTCTCCGGTGCGGTGGACATGATGTCGGTGACGCCCATGCTCGGCGTGATGCTGGGCCTCGCGGTGGGCATCGACTACTCGCTGTTCGTGCTCAACCGGCACCGCCAGCAGCTGCGCCGCGGCGTGGAGGTGCGCGAGTCGATCGGTCTGGCCGTGGGGACCTCCGGCACCGCGGTGGTCTTCGCGGCGCTCACGGTGATGGTGGCCCTGGTGGCGCTGAACGTCACGGGCATCCCCTTCCTGGGGCTCATGGGCACTACGGCAGGACTGGCCGTGCTGGTGGCCCTGCTGCTGACCCTGACCCTCACCCCGGCGCTGCTCTCGCTGGCCGGGCGGCGGGTGCTGCCCAAGAAGCAGCGCAACGCCGCGCCGCACGAGGAGAGCATCGACGAGCACAACGTGCCCCTGCACCTGCGCCACCCGTGGATCACCACGCTGGCGTGCGCGGCCGTGCTGATCGTGCTGGCGATCCCCGCGCAGAGCATGCGCCTGGGTCTGCCGGACGCCTCCATCGAGGCCGAGGACAGCACGCAGTACAAGGCGTACCAGCGCATCGCGGAGGACTTCGGGGCCGGTGAGAACGGTCCCATCGCCGTCGTCGTGGACCTGCCCGAGGGCCTCAGCAAGGCCGAGGCGCAGGAGAAGATCAACGTGGTCTCGGACCAGCTGGCGGCCCAGGAGGACGTGGCCAACGTGCTGCCTGGCCAGCTCACGGACGACCGCACCACCGGCGTGATCCAGGTGATCCCGGAGTCCGGCCCGGCGGAGGCCGCCACCGAGGAGCTCGTGGGCAGCATCCGCGACCTCAACGGCGACCTGGAGTCCCAGGAGGACGTCCACGTGGGCGTGGCGGGCACCACCGCCGCGAACATCGACGTCTCCCAGCTGCTCGGCGAGAAGCTCCCGCTGTACCTCGGCGTGGTCATGCTCATCTCGCTGCTGCTGCTGCTCATGGTGTTCCGCTCCGTGCTGGTCCCCGTGATCGCCACCCTGGGCTTCCTGCTCTCGGTGCTGGCGTCCCTGGGCGCCGTGGTCGCGGTGTACCAGTGGGGCTGGGGCGGCGCCCTGTTCGGCGTGCACGATCCCGGGCCCATCCTGAGCTTCCTGCCCACCCTGATGGTCGGCATCCTGTTCGGCCTGGCCATGGACTACCAGCTGTTCCTGGTCTCCGGCATGCGCGAGGCCTACGTCCACGGGCACCCCGCGCGCCAGGCCGTGGTCCACGGCTTCCGCGCCGGGCGCTCCGTGGTCACGGCCGCGGCGATCATCATGATCTCCGTGTTCGCGGGCTTCATCTTCTCGGAGCTGTCCATGATCCGGCCCATCGGCTTCGCGCTCGCGGGCGGTGTGCTGCTGGACGCGTTCGTGGTGCGGATGCTGCTGATCCCCGCGGTCATGCGCCTGCTGGGCGAGAAGGCCTGGTGGCTGCCGCGCTGGCTGGACAAGATCCTGCCGCACGTGGACGTGGAGGGTGAGTCCCTGCTGCGCGAGACCGCCGCCTCCACCGCGGACGCAGCGGACCACGCGGACGACGACGCCGCACGCCACTCCCACGCCAGGGGTCGCCACCGCGCGGACTCGGCCCACCGCCACCGCGGTTCGGGTCAGCACACCGGGGCGGCCGTGGCCGGTGCGGCGGCAGGTGCAGCCGGGGTGGCCGCCCACCACCGCGGTTCTTCCGAGGAGGAGGCCGCGCGCGGGGAGGCGTCGAGTCACGACCGGTCCGCCGTCGGGGGTGGGCTCGGCCCGGGTGGCCGAACCGCCGCTGCCGAGGCTCCGGAAGGTGCCGGTGCCACCGTGGAGAACTCCGCCCCTGAGGGCCGGACATCCGGTGGGCCCTCGGCTGCCGCGGGGTCTGCGGCCGCGGCGGTCGGGGCCCGCCACGCGGCGTCGGGAGACCTGGACGTGCCGGAGGATGCCCGCCACGCGGCGTCGGCATCCCTGGGGGTGCCCGTGGCCGAGCGGACCGTGACCGAGCAGCACCGCGCGCGGCGCCACGGGCGTCACGCAGCGGACGTCCCGGGCCACGAGGCCCCGGGCGCTGACGGCCCTGCGGCCCGGGAGGGGACCCCGGAGGTGGTCCTCGTGCCCGCTGATCCCGCGCTGCGCGCGACCAACCAGGGTCTGCGGGTGCTTCCCGACGTGTGGGAGTCCGAGCAGAAGCTGCTGGCCTCGCTGGCGAGCCCCCGTGAGGAGGCCGCCCCGCACAAGTCCATGCACAAGCGGGCGACGTTCGAGAAGGTCATGGTGGCCGGGCGCCCGGTGGTCGTCGCACGTCCCAGGCCCGCCCTGGAGCGTGCGGCTGCGCCGGTGGTCATCCACTGGCACGGTGGGGCGTACGTGCACCCCATGACGGGGACGCACTGGCGGTGGATCGACGCCCTCATGCAGCGCACCGGGGCCACCGTGGTGGTGCCGGGCTACGGGCTCGCTCCGGATCACACGGTGGACGAGGCCCTGGCGCTCGCCGACGGCGTGTGGTCCCTGGCGCGGTCCCTGTCCCCGCGGGTCTTCCTCGCCGGTGACTCCGCCGGCGGTGGTCTGGCGGTCGCTCAGGCCATGCGGCTGCGCGAGGCCGGTGCCGAGCAGCCCGCAGGGCTCATCCTGGTGTCCCCGTGGGTCGATGCCACAGTGAGCAACCCGGAGATCGAGCAGTACCGCTCCGTGGACCACATGCTGGACACCGAGGGTCCGCGCGCGGCCGGCCGCTGGTGGGCCGGAACCCGCGAGGTCACGGACCCCATGGTGAGCCCCGCGTTCGGTGAGGTGCACGGCCTGCCGCGCACGTTCGTGCTGCAGGGGGACCGGGACATGCTGTTCCCGGACACCATGGAGTTCGTCACGGACCTGGTCCGTGCGGGCGTGGACACCACCACCGTGGTGTGCGAGGGCGGCCCCCACGTGTACGCCCTGATGGTGTGGTCCAAGCGGGCCACCGAGGACCTCGACCGGGTGGTGCGCTGGATGGGCCGCTGAGCGTCCCTCGCACCGGCTCAACGGGCCCCGGGTGCCGACCGTCCTGGTCGCCGCCCGGGGCCCGTTCTCATTTCCGGCCCACCGTGCGGAAGTACCACGCGTAGAACGCGGTCCACCCGGTGCCGAAGATCGCCCACCGCACCCGTTCGGGAGCGTCCGGCCAGAGCCGTCCGTGCAGGGCGGAGATCCCGCCGACCGCAGCCGTGACCACCACGAAGCGCGGGGCCCGCGCGGGCACGGACCACGCGAGGAACCGGTGCAGCGGATCACCGCGCAGCCCGGCGGTGCGGGCGTAGAGCTTGTAGGGGGTGCCCCGCAGCGGCCCCAGGAGCACGGCCGTGAACCCGCGGGCGGCCATGTCCCGTTCCACCCGCGCGACCATCGCGGAGGAGACCGCGGGGATCCGGGCGAGCATCCGCGCCGAGTCGTCACCGGGAACACGGGCACCCCAGCGGTGCATCACGGCGCCGCCCACCAGGGCACCCGCGGTGGCCGACGCCGCGCATGCGAGTCCGCGGGGCAGGTTCCGGAGGGCAGCTGCGGAGAGCCACACGTCCGGGACCACGAAGAACGCGGTGGCCTCCGCGAAGCCCCAGGCACCGGCCACGGCGTGGTCACGCAGCACACTCACCGGGCTCCACCACCCCGGGGTGGGCGCGGCGCGTGACGGCGGCTCCCGGTGTGGCACGCGGAGCGTCTCCGCAGGTCAGCCGTGGCCGGTGCGGGTTCCAGGGCCGCGTGGGCCCGTCCAGGGTTCTGCTGTGCACGGTGGTCTCCCGGTGGTCTCGAGGCGGCGCGGTTGTGGACATCCAACCACCACGGGGCCGCGGGTGTGCCACTGTTGGCGCAGATCCACAGTCCCCACGGCCCGAGGAGACGCCGCATGGCCACCACCGATCCCCTGCGCAGGCCCATCCCGCAGCGTTCCGCCGGGTGGGCCACCGCCATCGCGGGCGCCCTCCAGCGCGCGGGCCTGCGCCCCAACCACATCTCGGTGGCCTCGGTGCTCGTCTCCCTGGTGGGCTGCGGGTGCCTGGTGGTCTCGGTCCACGCCGACGACGTCGCCCGCGCCCTCGCGCTCGTCCTCGCCGCGCTCTACATCCCCCTGCGTCTGCTGTGCAACATGTTCGACGGGATGCTCGCCGTGGAGGGCGGGCTGCGCACCCCCACGGGGGAGCTCTACAACGAGGTGCCGGACCGGATCTCGGACCTGGCGCTGCTCGCGGGGGCCGGCTGGGCGGCGTCGTCGGTGGCGGGAGGGGCCGCGCTGGGGTGGCTGGCCGGGAGCCTCGCGGTGCTCACCGCCTACGTGCGGACCCTGGGTGTGAGCGCGGGGTGCGCGCAGCAGTTCGGCGGGGTGCTGCCCAAACAGCGGCGCATGTGGCTGCTCGTGGCGGGGATCCTGCTGAGCGCCACCGAGCCGTGGTGGGGGTGGCCGCGCGGGAGCGTCCTGTGGGTCACGCTCGTGCTCGTGGTGCTGGGGTGCGCGCTGACCGTGGCCACCCGGCTGCGGGCCGTGGCGCGCGAACTGCGGGAGAAGGGGTAGGCCGCCATGGAGATCGGACTGCTGGGCGGGCCCACGTGGTGGTTCCTCGCCGGGCTGCTGGGGTTCCTGGTGCTCGCCACCGTGGTGGCGGAGCTGATGTACCGGCGCACGGCGTCGGAAGGGCTGCGGGCCACGCTGCTGAACGTGCGGCAGCGGATCTTCGCGTGGTGGATCATGGTGGCGGTGCTCGTGGGCAGCCTGGCACTGGGGGAGACCGCGGTGGTGCTGCTGTTCCTCGCCCTGTCCCTGCTGGCCCTGCGGGAGTTCGCCAACCTGCTGCCGCCCGGGGAACGGGACCGGAGGGTGCTGAGCTGGATCATGGTGGTTCTCGCCCCCGCTGCACTTCTGGTTCGTGTGGGAGCACTGGTACGGGATGTTCGCCATCTTCATCCCGGTGTACGCGTTCCTGTTCCTGCCCGTGCTGCTCGCGCTGTCCGGGCGCACGGAGTCCTTCCTGCACCGGGCCGCACTGAGCCAGTGGGGGCTCATGGTGTGCGTCTACGCCCTGAGCTACCTCCCGGCCGTGCTGCAGCTGCCCGTGGCCATCCATGAGGGCAAGGCCGCGGCGGACGGCTCCGCCGTGGGCTCCGGTGGCGTGGAGGCGGGCGCGCTGCTGCTGTTCCTCGCCGTGGTGGTGCAGGGTTCGGACGTCCTGCAGTACCTGTGGGGCAAGACCGTGGGCCGGCACCGGATCGCGCCCACCGTGAGCCCGAACAAGACGTGGGAGGGCTTCGTGGGCGGGGTGCTCTCCGCCACGGCTCTGGGGGCGGCGCTGTGGTGGCTGACCCCGTTCACCCCGTGGCAGGCCGGGGTGCTGGCCCTGGTGTCCTGCCTGCTGGGTTTCGTGGGCGGGCTCGTGATGAGCAGCCTCAAACGGGACCGCGGCATCAAGGACTTCGGGGCGCTCATCCCGGGCCACGGCGGGATCCTGGACCGGATGGACTCCCTGGTCTTCGCGGCACCGGTGTTCTTCCACCTGACCCGGTTCTTCTTCGCGGGGTGAGTCCCAGGCCCCCGCGCGTGACCGAGGGCCCACGGGATCTCCCGCGGGCCCTCGTGGCTCACTCAGTGCGTGCCGGCTGGCGCCGGGCGGTCAGCTCTCGGAGTCCTCGCCGGACTCGGCCTGCTGCTCCTGCTGGCCGTTCTCCAGCACCACGTTGTCCTGGTTCTGGCCCGTGGCCACCTGGATCTTGCGCGGCTGGGACTTGGGGGACACGGGGATGGTCACGGTCAGCACGCCGTTGTCGTACGCGGCGGTGATGTTCTCCGTGTCGATGCCCTGGCCCAGGTTCAGCTGGCGCACGAAGGAGTGGTTGCGGCGCTCGCGCACGATCCACTTGGTGTCCTTCTCCGCGGAGGGCAGGCGGCGCTGCGCGCGGATGGTCAGCAGCTGGCCGTCCACGTCCACGTCCACGCTGGTGGGGTCGATGCCCGGGAGGTCCGCGGCGAGGTAGTAGTTGGAGCCCCGGCGGAAGAGGTCCATGGGCATCTGCTCCAGGCCGTTGCGGGTGGAGAGGACCTGGTTGGCGAAGTTCTGGACCTCGGAGAACGGATCGAAGGTTGCCATGACTGTTGTTCCTTTCCTGTGCGACTCGTCCGTGGTGCGCCCCGGAGCCCCCGTGAAACCGGTGGACGAGGAGCCGTCACGTTCCTTGAGTACCCCTGACTCAACTGCTCATAAATTAGCACTCTTCCCGGCAAGGTGCCAAGGGTTGGGGCATCAAAGTTGAGTGGATTCAGCTCAAGGCGCACACGGGCCACGTCGGGCCCGAAAGGGTGGGGCGGGCGGCGTCGTCGTTCCTAGAATCGAAGCACCAGAGACGTTCCCAACAGCAGGAGGACACCGTGCCCAAGGCGGGGAAGAACGGTCGCGCACGTCAGGACGAGATTCCGTCCACGCTGCGGCGCTCGGACGAGAAGGCGCAGGACACGTTCGCGCAGGCGTACGACTCTGCGGAGGACGAGTACCACGACGAGTCCCGCGCGGCCCGCACCGCGTGGGCCGCGGTGAAGCACACCCACGAGAAGGTGGGGGACCACTGGGAGCCCAAGGAGGAGAACGGCCCGTCGGACGCCAGCGCGGAGCAGGGCGGGCTCAACTCCGAGGACACCGCCGGGGGAGTGGATGCGAACGCCTCCAAAGAGCACCTCTACGGGATCGCTCAGGAACTGGACGTGCAGGGTCGCTCGGACATGACCAAGGACGAGCTGGTGGAGGCCATCGAGAAGGCGAACGACAAGAGGACGCGGGACGCGCGGGACTGAGGCCCTACAGCACCCGCCCCAGGAACACCGAGGCGGTGGTGTCCCGGTGGAAGGGCTCCACGGGCTCGTAGCCGCGGTTGCGGAACATCGCGATGCCCTCGGTCATCTCCGGGTTCAGGGAGACCACGGCCGTGCTGGCACCGAAGGAGCGCACCTTGTTCTCGAGGGCTCGGACCAGGGTGCGGGCGTGGCCCCTGCCGCGGTGCTCCGGGGTGACCCAGATCCGGCGCAGCTCCACGCGCTCGTCGTCGATCCGCCGGACCGCTCCGCAGGCGATCACGGCTCCTGTGACCAGGTCCGTCATGAGGAAGAAGTCCCCGTGGGGAGGCGTCACGTCCTCCGGGCCGGAGACCTCGGTGAGCTCGGGGTCGAACCCGCCGTCGATCCGGTGGTCCAGTTCGCTGAAGTACGCGCTCAGGGCCTGCAGGGTGTGCTCGCTGGCGGCCTGACCCTCCACGATGCGGACCGGTGCGGTGGAATTCATCCCACCATGGTGGCACCTCCATGTGCTGTTCACCAGGGATGGTGTGATGTAGCTTTCGTTCGTGACCGAGACCCGCTCCGGCGCCGCGCCGCGCCTGTCCATCCTGGTTCCCACGCCGCTGCTGATCACGGAGATCACGGAGCCGGCGGCGAACCGCAACCGCAGCCCCCACGAGTCGGACGTGCACATGCACCCCGGCGGTCAGGGCCTGTGGGTGGCCCGCATGGCCGGTTCCCTGGGCGCGGACGTCTCCGTGAACGGTCCCTTCGGTGGTGAGCTGGGCACCCTGATCCGCTCCATGCTGGACGGGCTCGGGATGCAGGTCAACGCCGTGCGCTACGGGTACGGCAACGGCGGCTACGTGTACGACCTGCGCGGTGAGGACCGGGAGACCGTGGCCCACATGCCGCCGCCCGAGCTCTCCCGCCACGAGCTGGACGACCTCTACGGCACCGCGTTCGTGGACGCCCTGGCCTCGGACGTCCTCACGGTCACGGGCGCGGAACCCGGGGACGTGCTGCCGGCGTCGTTCTTCGGCCGGCTCATCCGGGACACCCGGGACGCGGGGACCACCGTGGTCGCGGACCTGAGCGGCGCTCCTGCGCTGGCCGCCGTGGACGCCCACGTGGACGTGCTCAAGATCAGCCACGAGGAGGTCCGGGACCTGGACCTCGGCTCGGACGACACCCCCGAGTCCCTCGTGGACGCCGGCCGGGCGCTCGTGGAACGAGGCGCGGGCGCCGTCGTGGTCTCGCGTGCCAAGGACCCGGCGCTGCTCGTGGAGAAGGACACCGTGCGGGAGGTCTCGGCGCCGTCCATCACGCCGCTGGACCACCGCGGGGCGGGGGACTCCATGACCGCGGGCATCTCCGTGGGGCTGGCCCGTGGGCTGGACCTGGTGGACGCCGTGGCCCTGGGTGCCTCGGCGGGAGCGCTGAACGTGGCCCGCCGCGGGCTCGGCACCGGCAACCGCACGACCATCGAGAAGTTTGCCCGCCAGATCACGGTGCGCACCCTCTCCTGACGGGCCTGGTCACAGGGGACGCCACCCTGGTCCGGGCCCGGGCCGCGTGCCACCATGGACCCCATGCACATCCTGGTGACCAACGACGACGGCATCTCGTCCCCGGGACTGTCGGTGCTCGCGCAGGCCGCGCTGGACCGCGGGCACAGTGTCAAGGTGGCCGCCCCCGCCGAGGAGTACTCGGGCGCCAGCTCGTCCCTGTCCGGCGAGGAGATCGACGGGCGGATCGCCCTGGTCCCCGCGGACCCGCCCCGGATGCCCGAGGGCGTGGAGTGCGTGGGGGTGAAGGCCGCCCCCGCGCTGATCGCGTTCCTGGCCTCCTACGGGGCCTTCGGCCAGCGCCCGGACATGATCCTCTCCGGCGTGAACCTGGGGGCGAACACGGGCAAGGCCACCCTGCACTCGGGCACCGTGGGTGCGGTCCTCACGGGCGCGTCCCACGGCATCCCGGGGATCGCGGTGTCCATCACCTCCGGCGCACCCCAGCACTGGGACACCGCCCTGCTGGTCACCCGCTACGCCCTGGAGTGCTGGGAGCAGCGCCCGTTCGACGAGTGGATCCTCAACGTCAACGTCCCGGACGTGTCCCCGGACCGGTTGCGCGGGCTGAAACCCGCCCGGCTCGCGAGCTTCGGAGCGGTCCAGGCGCAGATCGGGCGCGGGGACGAGAAGCACATCGCGGTGACCTACAGCGCGGAGACAGGCCCCGAGGAACCCGAGAGCGACCACTACCTCCTCACCCACGGCTGGGCCACCGCCACGCTGCTGCGCGCCCCCGTGGACGACACCCACCAGGACGCCCACGCCGTGCCGCGCCAGGAGCTGGGGATTGCGGGGCCCACGCCGTTCTGGGACGTCACCCTCCCGGGCCTCACGGACGACGACGCCGCCGCACCCGGTCCCGGCGACGTCACCGTGGACTCCGCCACGGTCATGCGCCGAACCTGACGTCCCGCCTCCGGTGGGAGGCGTGCACACGACGATCATGACGTCCGCCACCGGTCCCTGCACGTTCACACGGTGAGCGGATAGTCTTCCCGCGAGAACACTCGCCCATCTCAGCCGGCCGCCAGCCGGAGCCAGGGTGGGAACGGACCCCCTGCCCCGGTGGAGCACGGGCGGTCGCGGACCGAGAACCAGCACGAAGCGGAGGCCCCCCATGGCGTCGACACCAGCGGCGGGCACGCACCCCAGCGGCGTCGAGACCGTGGACGCCCCGAGCCGCAAGGACTGGATCGCGCTCGCGGCGCTCGCCGCCGGGCTCGGGATGATCGTGCTGGACGGCACGATCGTGGGTGTAGCCCTGCCCGCGATCATCCAGGACCTGGGGCTGAACCTCACGGACGCGCAGTGGGTCAACAGCCTCTACGCGGTGCTGCTCGCGGCCCTGCTGCTGTCCACGGGCAAGCTCGCGGACCGCTGGGGGCGCAAGACCATGTTCATGGTGGGGCTCGTGGTCTTCGCCGGGGGCAGTCTGCTGGCCGCGCTGTCCGGCACGGCGGGGGCGCTCATCGCGTCCCGCGCGGTGCAGGCGCTCGGGGCGGCGTTCATCATGCCGTCCACGCTGTCCACCGTGAACGCGCTGTTCCGCGGCAGGTACCGCGGCCCGGCCTTCGGGGTGTGGGGTGCGGTGATGTCCGGCGCCGCGGCGATCGGCCCGCTGGTGGGCGGCGCGCTGACCCACTGGGCGTCCTGGCACTGGATCTTCCTGGTGAACCTGCCGCTCGCCGCGGTCATCGCGGTGGTGGGGTGGACGAGCATCACCAACACCCGCAGCGACGTGCGGGCGCGCGGCGCGGACGTGGACGGGGCCATGCTCAGCGCCATTGCGTTCGGCGCGCTGGTGTTCGCGATCATCGAGGGCCCGGCCATCGGCTGGCTCACCCCCACGGCCGACTTCTCGATCTTCGGGTGGGTGTGGCCCGCCACGGCGCCGGTGTCCATCGTGGCGATCGCCCTGGTGGTGGGCTTCGTGGCCCTCGGCCTGTTCATCGTGTGGGAGCGCCACCGCGCGAAGGTGCGCCGCTCGGCGCTGCTGGACCTGAACCTGTTCCAGGTGCGCACGTTCTCCTGGGGCAACCTGGCGGCCGCCATGGTGGCCGTGGGCGAGTTCGCGATCATCTTCGTGCTGCCGCTGTACCTGACCAACGTGCTGGGCCTGGACATCATGCAGTCCGGCCTGGTGCTCGCCGCCATGGCCATCGGCGCGTTCATCTCGGGCGCGTCCGCCCGGCACCTGGCCGCGCGGTTCGGCGCTCCCGGGACCGTGCTTATCGGCCTGGGACTGGAGGTCCTGGGCGTCGCCGTGCTCGCGCTGGCGATGGGGCCCAGCACCTCTGTGTGGCTCATCGCCCTGCCGCTCGTCGTCTACGGCGTGGGGCTCGGCCTGGCCTCCGCGCAGCTGACGGGGACTGTCCTGCGAGACGTGCCCGTGGCGTCGTCGGGCCAGGCGTCCGCCACGCAGAGCACCGTCCGCCAGATCGGCTCGGCGCTGGGCACAGCATTCGCGGGCGCGGCGCTGTCCGTGTCCATGAGCCTCACTCTGCCCGCCGCACTGGACGCCACCGGGCTCGACGCCGCCCAGGCGGGCCAGCTCGCGGACGCCACCCGCCAGTCTGCGGGCGGCATGATCCCGCAGCTGCAGGGCCAGGCCGCGCAGCAGCTCCTGGGCCCGGAGACGCAGCACGTGATCGACGCCCTCTCCACCGGTTTCACGCACGCCACCCAGTGGGCGCTCGTGATCTCCACCGGGTTCATCCTGCTCGGCTTCCTGGGCGCGCTGCAGGTCCGCCGGGCGGCGCGGAAGGGCGAGACGCCCGCGGCCTGACCGCCTCCCACGGGGTCGCTTCCGAAGCCTCTCGCGCCGCCGTGGGGTCCTCGTGGGCGCCGACGACGCCGCACGGCCGGCCCTGCGCGTCGTCTCACCCCGGTCGCGCGGCGGGGGAGAGTGGCCGGATGGTCATTGTCCGGGCCTGCGCTGTCTGAGACGGTGGAAGACCGGGAGATTCCCGGTGGAACGACCGGAGCGGGTGAAGCAGTGATGTCCACGAGCGAACCGAAAGCCTTCGAGGCACAAGGCCTCGGGCGGGTCTCCGCGAGAGGGGCCTCAGTGGACGCCTCCAAAAAGGCCCAGTCCCGGCGGCAGGAGATCCTGAAGGCGGATCCGTACTTTCCCCACACAGTGTGGCGGGCCGTTGTGACGTGGCTGCTCTACTTCTTTGTCTTCCTGGGATTCGCGGCACTTCTCACCCTGATCGTTCCGGACCGCGAGTTCGGGTGGTACTACGCGGCGTACACCGCCGTGTTTGCCACGATCAGCACCGTCATTCAGTTCTTGAGCCGCAAGGCTCGCGTGCGGATGTTGGAGAACACGGACCAGATCTCGCGTCCGCACGAGACCCGGGGCAATCCGCAGATCGGCTAGGACCCCATCCCCCGCACCGCCGGCAGCGCATACCAGCGCGCCAGCGGGGCGAGATCCTCGACGTCCTCCACGCCGTCCAGGGATTGCCACCGCAGCTCCTCGATCTCCGCGGCCGGCACCGGAGTCTGCGTCAGCGCCACGGTGCTCATGAACACGTGGCTGTGCAGCCCGTGACCGGGTTCGTTGGCGGCGTCGCTGTGCCACTCGCCCACCGGCACGAGGTCCGCGGCGGACAGTTCGATCCCCAGTTCCTCGCGCACCTCGCGGATCCCGGTCTCCTCGGGGCTCTCGCCCGCCTCCGGTTTCCCGCCGGGGAACATGAACATGCTGGTCCCGCGCTTGCGCACGGTCAGCACGCAGCCGTCCGAGGCGCGGCGCAGGACCACGCCGGTGACCTTGATGACGGGGCGGGCGTCGTCGTCGTTCCCGGAGGGGGAGGAGGACGGAACGGGGGCCTGGCGGGGATCATGGAATGCGGACACGCCTGCCAGTGTAAGGAGACACCATGACCAACCCCCTGACCACCCTGCCCGTGCCCGTGGTGCAGGCGCCCATGGCGGGCGGGCCGTCCACGCCCGCGCTCGCGGTGGCCGTCGCGCGGGCCGGTGGGCTGGGCATGCTCGCCGCCGGGTACAAGAGCACCGAGGCGATGGCGGAGGAGGCCCGCGAGGTTGCGGCGCACACGGACCGCTTCGGCGTGAACCTGTTCGTCCCTGAGCGGGACCCGTCGGACCCCGCGGCGCTCGCCGCCTACGCCCGCGCCCTGGCGCCGGTGGCCGCCGAGCTGGGCGTGCCCGCCCCGGAGCCGGGCGCGTACGTGGACGACGAGTACCCCGCGAAACTCGACCACCTCACGGTCCACCCCGTCCCGCTCGTCTCGTTCACGTTTGGCCTGCCCACCGCGGACGACGTCGCCCGGTTGCGGAACGCGGGCAGCGCCGTCGTGCTCAACGCGACCTCCCCGGACGAGGTGACGGCCGCGGCCCGGCTGCGCCCGGACGCGATCGTGGTGCAGGGCGTCGAGGCGGGAGGGCACCGCGCAACCCACGGGCAGGCAGGGCAGCCGGAGGAGACCACCACGGCCGCTCTCCTCGACGCCGCACGGGAGCTGACCGACCTTCCCCTCGTTGCCGCGGGCGGGATCGCGGGCCGGGACGACGCCGCCGCCCTCCTCGCGCGGGGTGCTGCGGCCGTGCAGGTGGGCACGCTGTTCCTCACTGCGGTGGAGGCCGGCACCAAGCCCGCTCACCGGGAGGTCCTGCTGGACGGCACCCACACGGAGACCCTGGTGACCCGCGCGTTCTCCGGGCGGGCGGCCCGAGCGCTGCGCAACGGCTTCACCGACCGGATGGCGGCGCACGAGGTGACCGGCTACCCCCAGGTGCACTACATGACCGCACCAATGCGGGCGGCGTCGTCCGCGGACCCCGAGGGGCTGAACCTGTGGGCGGGCACGGGCGCGGCGGCCTGCCGGGAGACCAGGGCGGCGGAGGTCGTGGAGCTGTTCCGGGGGCTGTGAACGGGTCTCAGCACACGCCGATCGACCGTCTGCGCCACCTGACCTGACTGAACGCCGCGCGAACTTTTACCTACCATACGTATGGTAGGCTCACCGCTGTGACAACCAAGACCGAGATCCTGGACAGCGCGCTGGAGGTGCTGCGCTCCGGGGGCGCCCTCACCATCGATGCCGTGGCCCGTGCCGTCGGCATCACCAAACCCGGGGTGGTGCACCACTTCCCCACCAAGGACAGGCTCTCCATGGCCGTGGTGGACCACCTGCTCGACCACTGGGAGACGGAGTTGATGCATCGCGCGGGACCAGACCCGGACGCCGTCACCCGCCTGCGCGCCTACGTGGAGTTCGCGCTGCTGAACGAGCTGGACCCGGCGGACCTCGCCGCCCTCGCAGACTCACGGCTGCGTCCCGAGCTTGCCGCCCGGTGGAGCGAGCGCATGAGCGTGTGGTTCGGGGACTCCGACCGCCCGAACATCGTGGCAGCCCGCCTGGTGGCGGACGGTGCGTGGATCGACCGCTGCCTCGGGATGCTGGATCTGGACGAGGACCACCGGCGCGCCGTCGTGGACGTGACCCTGGGCCTGGTGAGGGACGGCCTCACGGCCGAAGGCCTCGGGGCAGAGGGGGCGGACTCGTGAAGAAGTGGCTCTTCCTGGTCCTCGCGATCGGCTGCGAGGTGACCGGCTCGCTGTCCATGAAGGCCGCCGTGGAGTCGCCCGGCTTCTACGCCCTGGCCACGCTCGGCTACGTGGGCGCGTTCGTCTGCCTGTTCGTCTCGCTGCGCAACGGCATGAGTCTGGGCGTGGGCTACGGCATCTGGGGCGCCGCCGGGGTGGCCGCCACCGCAGTGATGTCCATGCTGATCTTCGGCGAGCCCATCACCCTGCTCATGGGCGTGGGTCTCGTGGCCGTCATGCTGGGCGTGCTGCTCGTGGAGGTCGGCTCACAGCTGGACAGGCGGGGCGGGGCGGACCAGAGCGGGGCGGACGACGGCCGGACGCCCGGGAGCATCCGCTCGACCCCCACCGCAACGGAGGCCACCCGATGACCGCGTTCCCGCTTCTGCTCCTCGCGCTGTCGATCCTCTCGGAGGTCACCGCCACGGTCTGCCTGCGCATGGCGAGCGCGGGCGGTGGGAGGTGGTGGATCGGTGTGGTGGCGGGCTACCTCACCGCCTTCACCCTGCTGGCGGCGGTGCTCGCCCAGGGCATGGCGCTCGGGGTGGCGTACGGCATCTGGGCCGCCGCCGGGGTGGCGCTGACGGCGGTGATCAGCCGTCTCGTCTTCAAGGAACCCCTCACGTGGGTCATGAGCCTGGGGCTGGTGCTGATCGTGGGCGGCGTGCTGCTCATCGAGACGGGCGCGGCCCACTGAAGGAGGTGGGCTCGGGCGCTACTGTGGGATCAGTCATCGGCCCGCAACGGTAGCCCGCTCACCCCATGGAGGCACCATGCCCACTCAGAAGATCGTGGCCCCACCGGCCAAAGCCGCCATGTTCCTGGTCCTCACCGTCAACGAGGGCGCGGAGGCCCAGGTGGCGGATGTCCTGACCGGCGTTTCGGACCTCACCAAGGCGGTCTCGTTCCGTGTGCCCACGAGCAACCTGCTGTGCGTGGTGGGCATCGGGCACGACGCCTGGGGTCGGCTCTTCGACGCTCCGCTGCCCAGGAACCTGCACCCGTTCCGGGAGTTCCACGGGGAGGTGCACTCCGCACCGGCCACCCCGGGGGACATCCTCATCCACCTGCGCGCCGGCACACAGGACGTGTGCTTCGAGCTCGCCAAGCAGCTCATGAGCAGGCTGCGCCCGTACACGCAGGTGCAGGACGAGGTCCACGGCTTCAAGTTCTTCGAGGAGCGGGACCTGCTGGGCTTCGTGGACGGCACCGCCAACCCGGAGGACGAGGACGCCCAGTCGGCCGCCGTGGTGGGGGACCAGGACCCCTCCTACCGTGGGGGGAGCTACGTGCTCGTCCAGAAGTACCTGCACCGGATGGACGAGTGGGAGGCCCTGTCCACGGGTGAGCAGGAGCGGGTGATCGGGCGCTCGAAGCTCGAGGACATTGAGATGTCGGACGAGCAGAAGCCGGCGAACTCCCACGTGGCACTGAACGACCTCGACGACGTGGACGGCCACGCCCGCGAGATCATGCGGGACAACATGCCGTTCGGCGAGGTGGGCTCGGCCGAGTTCGGCACCTACTTCATCGGCTACGCCGCGGACCCCGCGGTCACCGAGACCATGCTGGAGAACATGTTCATCGGCAACCCGCCGGGCACGTACGACCGTATCCTCGACTTCTCCACGGCGGTCACGGGCGGCCTGTTCTTCGCCCCGCCCAGGTCCTTCCTGGACGACCCCACCACGGTTCCCGCCCAGGACACCTCCTCCGGTGCCGACGCCCCGGACGACGACGCTGTGCCCGCCTCCCCTGTGCCCGCCGCCTCAGCGGACGGCTCCCTGGGCATCGGCAGCCTGAAGCGACCCTGACACGAGCCGGACCCACCACACGACAACCTGATCCAAGGAGCTGACGATGAACAACCTGTACCGCGATCTCGCCCCCATATCTTCCGCAGCCTGGTCCGACATGGAGGACGAGGCCCGCAGGACCTTCCGGGCCCGCGTGGCCGCGCGCCGCGTCGTCGACATGCCGGAGCCCGCCGGAGCGGAGTTCTCCGCGCTGGGCACCGGCCACGTGAGTCGCATCGAGGCGGACACCAGCGGCGTGCAGGCGCTGCAGCGCCACGTGGTGCGCGTGGTGGAGTTGCGCGCGCCGTTCACCGTGAAGCGCTCGGACGTGGACGACGTCGAGCGCGGCGCCACGGACCCGGACTGGCAGCCCGTCAAGGACGCCGCCGTGGCCCTGGCCTCCGCCGAGGACCGTACGGTGTTCTACGGTTCGGACGCCGCGGGGATCCAGGGCATCGCGCCCGCGAGCGACAACGGCCGCGTCACCATGCCGCAGGACGTCCGCGAGTTTCCCAACGCGGTGGCGAAGGCCAAGACGGAGCTGCGGCTGGCCGGTGTGGCCGGGCCGTACAACCTGCTGCTGCCCGCGGACCTCTACACGGAGGTCACGGAGACCACCGACCACGGCTACCCGATCTACGACCACATCTCCCGCATCCTGGGCGACGGCAGCATCATCTGGGCCCCCGCGCTCGACGACGCCCTGCTGCTCTCCGCGCGCGGTGGCGACTACGAGCTGCACCTGGGTCTGGACACCGCGATCGGCTACTCCTCTCACACGGCTGAGACCGTGGACCTGTACCTTCGTGAGACCCTCACGTTCCGGGTCAACACCTCCGAGGCGAGCGTGGTCATTTCCCACTGACCCCGGTCTGCACGAACAACCCGCCGCGCACTCCCCCAAGGAGTGCGCGGCGGGTCGTTTCATCCCCGGGGGCAGCAGGGGCCCTGCGGGTCACCCCCTGCGCAGGAACCCGGCGAAGAACTCGCCCAGCTCAGCGGTGGCGTCCAGCGGCAGGACTGCGGCCACGTAGTGGTCCGGGCGGACCACCACCACGGCGCCGTCACGGCTGATGGTGCGCTGCTCGAAGATGTCGTTGCCGGGGATCGCGGCGTACACGCGCTCCCAGTAGTTCAGCTCGAACGGGCCCACCTTCGGCTTGAAGGCGCGGGGGACGGCGTTGATGTCCACCTGGTCGTAGGGTTGCTGGTAGGTGACGTCCACGTCGAAGATGGTGGCCTCGCCGTCGCCCTCGCGGCGGAACGCCACGAGCGGGGAGGTGGGGTCGTTGTGCAGCCACTCCGCGAACGCGGTGGTGGGGGAGTCCGCCCCGGCCACGGCGGCGTCGGCGTAGACGTGGATCCGCCAGCGCCCGTCCGCGGTGGCCTCGTGGCCCTGGTGCACCACCACGGCGTCGCACACGCGCTGGACCTCGGCGGACTTGAAGCGCTTGCCCACCGGGAAGCCCTTGGCGAGGTCCTGGTGCTCGGTGCCGGCCACGATCAGCGAGGGCTGGTACTCGGTCATGAACCCGGCCGGGAACTCGGCCGTCTTGACGTAGAACTCCTCCAGGTACTTGGGGTCCGGGAGCTTGTCCTGCGGGGTGGCCATGAGCGTGGACCACTCGCGGTCGAAGTCGATCAGGTTCTTGGCGATCACCTGCCGCTCCTCGGAATAGGTGTCCAGGAGGGAGGCGTCCGCGCGGCCGGAGAGCACCGCGCCGAGCTTCCAGCCCAGGTTCCAGCCGTCCTGCATGGACACGTTCATGCCCTGGCCGGCCTTCGCGGAGTGGGTGTGGCACGCGTCCCCGGCGATGAACACGCGGGGGCAGCGGGTGCCGCGGTCCTCGGTGTCGACGTCGTCGAAGTGGTCCGTGAGGCGGTGGCCCACCTCGTACACGGAGGACCACGCCACGGACTTCACGTCCACGGTGTAGGGGTGGATGATCTGGTTCGCCCGGCGGATGACCTCCTCCACCGGGGTCTTGCGGATCTCGTGGTTGTCGTCCTCGGGCACCTCGCCCAGGTCCACGTACATGCGGAACAGCAGGCCGCCCTCGCGGGGGATCAGCAGGATGGAGCCGTTCACGGAGTTGATCGCGCACTTGGTGCGGATGTCCGGGAAGTCGGTGTTGGCCAGCACGTCCATCACGCCCCACGCGTGGTTGGCGCCCTGACCCTCGAGCTTGCGGCCGATGGCCTTGCGCACGCGGGAGGCGGCGCCGTCGCAGCCGAACACGTACTTGGCGCGCACGGTGCGCTCCTCGCCCTCGCGGGGGCCGGCGGCGTAGCGCACGGTCACGGCCACGGGGTGCTCGTGGTCCTGATTGATCTCCAGACCCACGAACTCGATGCCGTAGTCCGGCTCGATCCTCCCGGGGCCGCGCTTGGCCGAGCGCAGGAAGTAGTCCATCACGCGCGCCTGGTTCACGATCATGTGCGGGAACTCGGAGACGCCGTGGGGGTCGTCCGCGGGGCGGCCCGTGCGCACGATGTTCTGCGGGTTGGTGGGGTCCGGGTTCCAGAAGCACATCTCGCGGAGCATGAACGCCTCCTGGATGATCTCCTGCGCGAAGCCGAAGGACTGGAAGGTCTCCACGCTGCGGGCCTGGATGCCGTCCGCCTGGCCGATCTCCAGGCGGCCCGGGCGGCGCTCGATGATCCGGGTGCTCACCTCCGGGTACTGGGACAGCTGGGCCGCGGCGATCACACCGGCCGGGCCGGAGCCCACGATGAGCACGTCCATGGTGTCCGGGAGGTCCTCCGGGCGGTCGATCCCGTGACCGCGCGCCTCCTCGATCCGGGGATCCTCGGAGACGTATCCGTTCTGGTGAAAGAGCATGCCTTCTCCTGCGTTCTGCGATGGTGTGGACCGGGGGCCCTGTCCGGGGCGAGCGACGGTGCCCGCGCCACGGGGAGCCGGTGGAGACCTGAGGTGTAATCCAGATCATATACGATGTGTGGCCCGCGTAACAGGGGTCACGCGCCCGCGGTTCGACGCCGCACGGCCCGCAACCGGCGGACGGGCAGTTCCAGACCGGGTTCCATGCCGTCTCAGCTCGTCTCGCCTGGCATCACCGGAGCGCGCGGTGCGTACGGGCTGGCTCGCTCTGCGCCGGCAGCAGCTGCGCACGGGACTTTCCGAGCTCCCCCGAGCACAATGGTGTGAGCGGGGCCACTTGCCCACCCCACCCGGATAATATACGATTTCGAATAACATTCTGATGATCCCGAGGAGGCCCTCGCCGTGACCGAGAACGTGCACAACGCTCAGAACCCGTCCGTCGGAACCGGTGAGGTGCGGCCCGTCCCGGTGCGTCCCGGCAAGATCATCGCCGTGCACGTGGCCTACGAGTCCCGTGCCGCCCAGCGTGGCCGCAAGCCGGCCGTGCCCTCCTACTTCATCAAGCCCGCGAGCTCCCTGGCCGGTTCCGGTGCCGCCGTGGAGCGCCCCGCCGGCACCGAGCTGCTCGCGTTCGAGGGCGAGATCGCTCTGGTGATCGGCACGCCTGCCCGGAACGTGTCCCTCGAGGACGCCTGGGGCCACGTGGCCGCCGTGACCGCCTCCAACGACTGGGGTCTCTACGACCTGCGCGCCGCGGACAAGGGCTCCAACCTGCGCAACAAGGGCCGGGACGGCTACACCTCCCTGGGCCCCTCGCTGATCGACGCCCGGGAAATCTCCCCGGAGCAGCTGCGCGTGCGCACGTGGCTCAACGGCCAGGTGGTCCAGGAGGACACCACGGCCCCGGAGAACATGATCTTCCCGCTCGCCCAGTTCGTGGCGGACCTCTCCCAGCACGTGACCCTCGAGGAGGGGGACGTGATTCTCACCGGCACCCCCGCCGGGTCCTCGGTGGCGCAGCCCGGGGACGTCGTGGAGGTGGAGGTGGACGCGCCGAACGCGGCCGGAGCGCCGTCGTCCGGCCGTCTGCTCAGCCGCGTGACCGAGGGCAGCGAGCGCTTCGACGAGGGCCTGGGCGCGATGCCCGCCGTGAACGACACCCAGCGCGAGGAGGCGTGGGGCTCGCGTGAGGCCGCGGGACTGCCCGAGCAGGGCCGGGAGCACGCGCTCAGCCCCGCCCTGCGCGCGAAGCTCGACAAGGCCCCCACTGCGGGCCTGTCCGCCCAGCTGCGCAAGCGCGGGCTGAACAACGTGGTGGTCGCGGACGTCTTCCCGCAGACCCCCGGCACCAAGCTGGTGGGCACCGCCAAGACCCTGCGCTTCGTGCCCAACCGCGAGGACCTCTTCAAGAGCCACGGCGGCGGCTACAACGCCCAGAAGCGCGCGTTCGACGCCGTGGGCGAGGGCGAGGTGATCGTGATCGAGGCGCGCGGGGAGACCGGTTCCGCGACCCTCGGGGACGTCCTCGCGCTGCGGGCCCGCCACAACGGTGCCGCCGGCGTGGTCACCGATGGCGGCGTGCGGGACTACGCGGCGGTGCAGGAGATCGGGCTGCCCGTGTTCTGCAAGGGCCCCAACCCGGCCGTGCTCGGCCGGCGGCACGTGCCGTGGGAGTCGGACGTGGCCGTGGCCTGCGGCAACGTCACGGTGCTCCCGGGTGACGTGGTCGTGGGGGACGACGACGGCGTCGTCGTGATCCCGCGCGAGCTCGCCGAGGAGGTGGCGCAGGACGCCCTGGCCAAGGAGCACGAGGACGCCTGGGTGGCCGAGCGCGTGGCCGAGGGCCACCCGGTGGACGGGCTGTTCCCGCCCACCGGCGAGTGGAAGCAGAAGTTCCAGCAGTGGCTGGCCGAGAACCCGCTGCCCTCCGAGTGACCCGCGCCTGACCTCCGAGACCCCCGAACCGAACCGAGGACCACATGCCCCTGACCGCGAACGCCGCACCCTCCAAGGCGCAGCGCGCGTACGACTGGATCAAGGCCCAGATCATGTCCCAGGCGTTCTCCCCGGGCTACCGCCTGGTGCTTGCGAGCATCGCCGAGACGCTGGGCATGTCCGTGGTGCCGGTGCGCGAGGCCATCCGGCGGCTCGAGGCCGAGGGCCTGGTGACGTTCGAGCGCAACGTGGGCGCGCGGGTGTCCATGGTCAACGGCGAGCAGTACACCTACAGCATGGAGACCCTCGCGGTCCTGGAGGGCGCGGCCACCGCGCTGTCCGCGGCGCACATCACCGCCGGGGACCTCGCCCACGCGCGGGAGCTCAACGCCTCCATGGAGGCGTCCCTGAAGAACTTCGACCCGCAGACGTTCACGGAGACCAACCACGAGTTCCACCGCGTGCTCGCGTGCCGGTGCCCCAACGAACGCCTCAACGACCTGGTCACGGTGGAGTGGGAACGCCTCAACCACCTGCGGACCTCCACGTTCTCGTTCGTCCCGGAGCGCGCCCGCGCCTCGGTGAACGAGCACCACCACATCCTCCACCTCATCGAGACCCACGCCCCGGCGGACGCCGTGGAGCGTGCCGTCCGCCAGCACCGCGCCGCGACCCTCGCCAGCTACCTCAGCAGCCGCGAGGACCGTGGCGGGGCGCAGCGGCGCACCGCGTGAGACAACCCACCGAATCCACTGATACGAGGAGTCATCCCATGGCCGCTCTGCAGGACACCAAGCCCGAGAACCTTCCCGATTCCATCCGCCACTACATCGGCGGGCAGTGGGTGGACTCGATCGACGGGGACACGTTCGACGTGCTCAACCCCGTGACCAACGAGCCCTACATCACGGCCGCCTCCGGCAAGAAGGCGGACATCGAGGCCGCCGTGGCCGCCGCCAAGAAGGCCTTCGAGGAGGGCCCGTGGCCCAAGATGCTCCCGCGCGAGCGCTCCCGGATCCTGCACAGGATCGCGGACATCGTGGAGTCCCGCGGTGACCAGCTGGCCGCCATGGAGTCCTACGACTCCGGCCTGCCCATCACCCAGGCCCTGGGCCAGGCCCGCCGCGCGGCGGAGAACTTCCGCTTCTTCGCGGACCTGATCGTCGCCCAGATCGACGACGCCTACAAGGTCCCCGGGCGCCAGGTGAACTACGTGAACCGCAAGCCCATCGGCGTGGCCGGTCTGATCACCCCGTGGAACACCCCGTTCATGCTCGAGTCCTGGAAGCTGGGCCCCGCCCTGGCCACCGGCAACTGCGTGGTGCTCAAGCCCGCGGAGTTCACCCCGCTCTCCGCGTCCCTGTGGCCGGGCATCTTCGAGGAGGCCGGTGTGCCCGCCGGTGTGTTCAACCTGGTCAACGGTTTCGGCGAGGAGGGCTACGCCGGTGACTCCCTGGTCAAGCACCCGGACGTGCCCCTGATCTCCTTCACGGGCGAGTCCCGCACGGGCCAGATCATCTTCGGCAATGCCGCCCCGTACCTCAAGGGCCTGTCCATGGAGCTGGGCGGCAAGTCCCCGGCCGTGGTCTTCGAGGACGCGGACCTGGAGGCCGCGATCAACGCCACGATCTTCGGCGTGTTCTCCCTCAACGGCGAGCGCTGCACCGCGGGCTCGCGCATCCTGGTGCAGCGCGGGATCTACGACGAGTTCGTGGAGCGCTACGCCGCGCAGGCCAAGCGGGTGAAGGTGGGTCTGCCCTCGGACCCCAGCACCGAGGTGGGCGCCCTGGTGCACCCGGAGCACTACGAGAAGGTCATGTCCTACGTGGAGATCGGCAAGCAGGAGGCCCGCCTGGTGGCCGGTGGCGGCCGCCCCGAGGGCTTCGAGACCGGCAACTACGTGGCGCCCACGGTGTTCGTGGACGTCAAGCCGGACGCCCGGATCTTCCAGGAGGAGATCTTCGGTCCGGTGGTGGCCATCACCCCGTTCGACACGGACGAGGAGGCCCTGGAGCTCGCCAACAACACCAAGTACGGCCTGGCCGCCTACATCTGGACCAGCGACCTCAAGCGTGCTCACAACTTCGCGCAGAACGTGGAGGCGGGGATGGTGTGGTTGAACTCCAACAACGTGCGCGACCTGCGCACCCCGTTCGGCGGCGTGAAGGCCTCCGGGCTGGGCCACGAGGGCGGCTACCGCTCGATCGACTTCTACACGGACCAGCAGGCCGTGCACATCAACCTGGGTGAGGTGCACAACCCGGTGTTCGGCAAGCAGGAGGACGCCGCCGCCAAGACGGACGGCTGAGCCCCGCCCACGCAGCACCCCCACGCCAGTCCCACGCCGCTCCCGCTCCGCCGCGGGCCGTCCGGTCCGCGGCGGAGCGGACGGCCACCAGAACCCCACGACCCTGTCACTCCCACCACGAAGGACACACCATGACGAATCCCGCTGATCGGACAATGACGTCCTCGGGCTTCTACGTTTCGCAGGAAGCCCCGATCACCACGGACAACCCCATCAAGACCCCGAGCGCCCCGGCACCGGACATCCTGCGCTGCGCGTACATGGAGCTCGTGGTCACGGACCTCGCGAAGTCCCGCGAGTTCTACGTGGACGTGCTGGGGCTCACGGTCACGGAGGAAGACGAGAACACCGTCTACCTGCGCTCGATCGAGGAGTTCATCCACCACAACCTGGTGCTGCGCCAGGGCCCCGTGGCCGCCGTGGCCGCGTTCTCCTACCGCGTGCGCACCCCCGAGGACCTGGACAAGGCCGTGGCCTTCTACGAGGAGCTCGGCTGCCGCGTGGAGCGCCGCGCGGAGGGCTTCACCAAGGGCATCGGCGAGTCGGTGCGCGTGGAGGATCCCCTGGGCTTCCCGTACGAGTTCTTCTACGACGTGGAGCACGTGGAGCGCCTCGCGTGGCGCTACGACCTCTACACCCCGGGCGCCCTGGTGCGCCTGGACCACTTCAACCAGGTCACCCCGGACGTGCCCCGCGCCACCAAGTTCATGCAGGATCTGGGCTTCCGCGTGACCGAGGACATCCAGGACGAGCAGGGCACGGTGTACGCCGCGTGGATGCGCCGCAAGCCCACCGTGCACGACACCGCCATGACCGGCGGCGACGGGCCCCGCATGCACCACGTGGCCTTCGCAACCCACGAGAAGCACAACATCCTGGCCATCTGCGACAAGCTTGGTGCGCTGCGCCAGTCGGACAAGATCGAGCGCGGGCCCGGCCGCCACGGCGTGTCCAACGCGTTCTACCTGTACCTGCGGGACCCGGACGGGCACCGCGTGGAGATCTACACGCAGGACTACTACACCGGTGACCCGGACAACCCCGTGGTCACGTGGGACGTCCACGACAACCAGCGCCGCGACTGGTGGGGCACCCCCGTGGTCCCCTCCTGGTACACGGAGGCCTCCCTGGTGCTGGACCTGGACGGCAACCCGCAGGAGGTCGTCTCCCGCACGGACGACTCCGAGCTCGCCGTGACCATCGGCGCGGACGGCTTCTCCTACACGCGTCCCTCCGAGGGCGAGAAGTCCATGCCGGACTGGAAGAAGGGCGAGTACAAGATGGGTCACCAGCTCTGACCCGCTCCCCCGCGCGTGAGCCGCGCCCGCCCGCCCCGGCGGCTGCGGGTGCGGCTCACGCCAACCGGACGACGACGCCGCTCGCGCCCTTCCCGGGTGAGCGGCACCCGGCCCTGCGGGGCACCCGGGTGACGGAACGCCGGGAAGCCGGCGCAGCGGCGTCGTCGTCCCCTGCGGACACGGCGCACGGACCAACCGAAAGGCAAGGACATGCTGGAGCACGAACGCGTGGTGGCCATCGCGGACGAACTGGCCGCAGCGGAGGCCAACCGCACGATGATTGAGCGGCTCACCCAGCGCTACCCGGAGATGACCGTGGAGGACTCCTACGCGGTGCAGAACGAGTGGCGCAAGCGCGCGCAGGAGTCCGGGCGGCGGCTGGTGGGCCGGAAGATCGGGCTCACCTCCAAGGTCATGCAGGAGGCCACGGGGATCACGGAACCGGACTACGGGGCGATCTTCGCGGACCAGGTCCACGAGAACGGGTCCGTGATCGAGCACGGGCAGTACTCGAACGTGCGGATCGAGGTGGAACTCGCGTTCGTGCTCAAGGACGAGCTGCGCGGGCCGCACACGAGCATCTTCGACGTGCTGCGGGCCACCGAGTACGTGGTGCCGGCGCTGGAGATCCTCAGCTCGCGGATCCAGATGGAGGGCCGCACGATCGTGGACACCATCTCGGACAACGCCGCCCTGGGCGGGATGGTCTACGGCGGCAACCCCGTGGCTCCGGACGCCGTGGACCTGCGGTGGGTGTCCGCGCTGCTGTACCGCAACGAGACCCTGGAGGACACGGGTGTGGCCGCGGCCGTGCTCAACCACCCCGCGAACGGCGTGGCGTGGCTCGCGAACAAGCTCGCGGCGCACGGGGACGCGCTGGAGGCCGGGAGCATCGTGCTTGCAGGCTCCTTCACCAAGCCCATGTGGGTGCACCCCGGGGACACCGTGCACGCGGACTACGGACAGTTGGGAGCCATCACGTGTCGCTTCGAGTGAACGACCTGATCCACGCCTTCCGCGCCGAGGATGCGGCCAACCTGCCGGGCGTGCTGCCGAGCCTCAAGGACCTCTTCGCGCTGCCGCGCACGCCGGAGGATCCGGTCACGGGCATCTTCCTGTCCTCGGGGGACCCCACGGCGGCGGAGATCTGCGCGAGCGCGGGCTTCGACTACCTCCTGGTGGACGGTGAGCACTCGCCCCTGTCCCTGGAGTCCATCCAGGCGCAGCTGCGCGCGATCGCCGGCTACCCCACCCTCTCCGTGGTGCGGGTGCCCTCCAACGATGAGGTCGTCATCAAGCAGTACCTGGACCTCGGGGTGCAGTCGCTGATCGTGCCCATGGTGGACTCCGTGGCCGAGGCGGAGGCCGCAGCCCGGTCCGTGGCGTACCCGTCCGCGGGCGTGCGCGGCGTGGGCGCCGCGCTCGCGCGTTCCGGGCGCTGGGGCGGCATCCCCGGCTACCTGCCGCGTGCTCGGGAGACCATCACCCTGGTGGTGCAGGCGGAGTCCGCGGCGGCCGTGGCGGGCATCGAGGAGATCGCCGCGGTGGACGGGGTGGACGGCGTGTTCGTGGGCCCCTCGGACCTCGCTGCCTCCATGGGGCTGATCGGGCAGCAGACCCACCCGGACGTCGTCGCCGCCGTGAAGCAGGTGATCACCGCGGTGCAGGCGGCGGGCAAGTTCGTGGGTGTCAACGCGTTCGCGCAGGACCAGGCGCGGGACTACCTCGCCGCGGGTGCGGACTTCGTGAACGTGGGCGCCGACGTCGCCCTGCTGGCCTCCGGGGCACGGAACCTGGCGGGGGCGTTCCGGGGGTAGTGGTTGGACGGTGTGGGAGTGACCAGGCGTCCCGCTGGGCCCCTCTTACGCCGTCCAGTGGCTGAGAGCGCGTCGGATTGTCCTTCCTGCCGCGTTCGTGGAGCGAACCGTCAGCGGGGCGCTACGTCGTGCGCCACAACTGGCGGCGGGCAGACCTGGCGAATTCGTGAGCACCGCACCTGTCGAGGCTCGCCAGGACGTCAGCCACGGTGAGAGCGGGGTTCCGAGTTGCGGCAGCCTGAACCCGCAGGGCCGTCATGACGCGTTCGGGGTCGAGGTCAAGATCGTCGAATGCCGCATTCATGATGTCTGCTCGAGCACGAGCCGCGCCGGACTCTTTCATGTCCGCATGGATGCTTTCCAGCGCTCGCACCGCTTCGTCCAGGATGCGCGTGCTCCAGAGGGGCCGGTAGAGGTCGGCCCCCGCAAGACACAGCAGAGTGTCCGCCTGGGCAATGGGTACCAGGACGCAGGCGTCGAGTACCGCGCTGAAGCGCGCCACTACCGGTTCTCGGCTTCAAGGTCCCGACGTGCTTCAGCGAGGGCCATCCGGTAGTCCTCCGCGTTGCGTTCGTAGAGTCCTGCCGCGGATGCCTCCGCAGTGAGCTGCTCCAGGGACTCGCGTCGCTGGGAGCGCTTCGCTTCTTGATACTCCACGATGTCCTGAAGGCGTATGCGTCGGTGGCGGCCGCCCGACGTGAACTCGTGGGGGATCTGGTTCTCGTCGAGCAGCTTGATGAGCGTGGGGCGACTGATGCCCAGGAAGTTTGCCGCTTCCTGGGTGGTGAGCATCTGGTCGACCGGAGCCACTGTGATGGCCTTGCCCACGCGCATGGACTCCGCAACATCGCGGAGGACATTGAAGGCCTCGAGGGGCAGGGGCACGGTCTGTCCATCAGGGCCGAGCAGTGCAGCAGGCTGGGAGAGCCCGTCGAGGAACTTGCTGAGATCGAGCATTTCTTCGAGATCTGCAGGGGGTAGCACCGTGTGCCGGTGATTTGTCGTTGTGGACATGGGGACAGCGTAGTGAGCGATGGAGCAAAACGAAAGATTCGAAAACCTATCCGAGCTCCCTGCGTGGCGCCCCGTCCCTGCAGGGAGCGGATGTCCGCTGAGCGGAGATGTGGAGAGACGGGACGATGTGTGTCTGCCGCCTAGAGTCAGAACATGGATGGTGAACAGCTGAACCGTACGGTCGACGCATGTCGAGCCCTCATCGAAGCCCGCTTCCCGCAGGGTGACGAGCGCGGAGCAGCCGCGATGCTGCTCGACGACGGGACTGTTCTCACCGGCACGGCGCCAGATGCGGTGAACCCGGCGGTAGAGGTGTGCCACGAGATCGAGCCCTACGCCGCAGCGTTCCGGCTCGACGAGGAGATCGTGGCCTCTGTGTGCTTACACCGGGACGAGAAGGGCAGGTTCCTGGTCCTCAGCCCGTGCGGCGTGTGCCGGGAGCGGCTGGCCGTTCACGGACCCGACGTGCTGGTCGGCGTCGCCGGGCGCGAGAACCCCACGCGGGTCGTGTGGAAGCCGTTGCGCGAGGTGCTGCCGGACTACTGGATGACCGTGTTTCCGGGTGAAGTTACCGGCGGCTGGTGATGAGTACTGTCCACCGGGCGCAGGCATCGAGACCTGCGCTGAGAAGACCGTAGATCGCCAAATGGATTGCCGGGAATGAAGACTTCCAGTGCTTTTGCCGCGTTGGTGACCGTACTTGTCCTGGCGTGTGGCTTCGTTGTCGTCGTGCCGCGATCGCCGGGCGGGTACGTGGGGCTGGTGACCGCCGGGACCTTTGGGGCGGGCGTGTTCTACGGGCGTCCCACCCAGCGGCTGCTCGCCCACCAGTGGCGACGAACAGCTCTGGGGTCCTCGATGATTCGCTGGACCAGGCCACGTTCACTGGCCCGAGTGCTGGACCGGGTGGGGTGGAACCGGCAGGTACGTCGCCCCATCAGGTCCTTCGCCGACCTTGATCCGTTCAGGGCTGATGCCGCCGGGTCACTGGTCAGTCATGCCGTGTCGCTTGCGATCCATCTGCTGGCCGCAGCAGCTCTCACGGTCTCCGCCCATCCCTGGTGGGCCATAGGGTGCTTGGGTTTGGGTCTGGTGGTCCACGGGTGGCCGTGCCTGCTTCAGATTGAGGTGCTGGTACGACTGGATGAACTCCGCGCCAAAGCGCGAACACGCGGCCGGGGAGGGGGACTCCTCTACTAGCTGTTGAGGATCATGACGTTGTGGTCTCTGGGGCGGAACTTCACGCATGTGAATAACGCAAACGAAAATTATCCAGACCGAGTAACGGCTCTTCCGTGCACGACGGTCGGTCATCCCCGACACAGCTGGGAGACCCAGGGCATGAGTCGTCATGAAACCCTCACGTGCCTGGCCGAACACCTGTGCGCCGTTGCACCGGATCGTCCTGCGCTGGTGGCCATTGACGGATTTGACGGAGCGGGAAAGACGGTCCTTGCGCAGGAGTTGGTGGCACTGGTGTTGGCCCGAGGCGCGCGACCGGCCATCAACGTCAGCATCGATGGCTTCCATCACCCTCGCGCTCAGCGGTATGCAACTGGGCGAGGCCCTGAAAGCTTCTATCGTGCTTCCTATGACTATGAAGCGTTTCGTCGCTGTGTCGTCACACCGCTTCGAACGGGCCACGCCATCATCCCGGCAGCCCCGGATCGTTGCGGCGCGCGACCGCAGCAACATGCAACCCACCATCGAGGCGCTGGAACCCCTCTACCAAGCGCATCCGGAGAACCCGCGTGTGCTGTACGAGATCGGGGGTGCCTACGACACGGACGGCCAGGAAGAAAAGGTGGCCAACTTCTACGGGCGGGCTCTCGCCCACGGTCTCAGTGGTGACCTCTTACGCCGTTGCTACCTGCAGTACGGTTCGACCTTGCGAAACATCGGCCGCGTGGAGGAGTCACTGGCCGTGTTCAGAACGGCCCGGCAGACCTTCCCTGATTCGCCCTCGCTGGCGACCTTCCAGGCCGTGACGATGCATGCGGCAGGCCGCCCCAAAGATGCCATCGCGACCGGGACTGCCGCACCGATAGGTGACCTCTGATCTGGCTTGCCCACTGGGCGGCCTGGAAGGATGTGCACCATGCCCGC
>NZ_JASDCY010000003.1:0-91011 GCF_030407675.1 Kocuria sp. APC 4018
CGCGCGGGACATGCTGCAGTCCCACCTGCTGCAGGTCATGGCGCTGACCATGATGGACCCGCCCTCGCGTTTCGACGCCGTGGAGGTCCCCGCCAACACCGCGCACATCCTGCGGGCCACCCGGCTGTGGGACGAGGAGTCCGCGATGCACGCCGCCGAGCACCCCGGCATCACCCCCGTGGTGCGCGGACGCTACACCGCCGGAACTGTGGGCGGACACGAGGTCCCGGACTACGCACGGGAGAAGGACGTGGACCCGGAGCGGGAGACCGAGACCTTCGTGCAGGTGACCCTGGAGGTGGACACGTGGCGCTGGAACGGGGTGCCCGTGACGCTGCGCTCCGGCAAGGCGATCGGCGATCCGGCCCAGCACATCCGCGTGACCTTCCGCCGCCCGCCGCACGAGTACAAGGGCTGGCCGCACCCCACCGCACCCAACGCGCTGAGCGTGGGCTTCGAGGAGGAGCACGTCCAGCTGGAGGCCAACGTGGGCAGCCCCTTCGACTCCCGCGGGATGAACCGCCTCACGCTGTCCAGCGGCGTGCCGGAACCCGGGCTCACCGCGTACGGCTCCGTGATGCGCTGGATCCTGGACGGGGACCCCACCTTCACCGTGCGCTCGGACGCCACCGAGGAGGGCTGGCGGATCATCGACCTCATCCAGCACGCCTACGACACGTGCGCGCCCCTGCAGGAGTATTCGGCGGGATCCGCCGGTCCGCAGACCACCTGAGCCCACGCTCCGCCGCCACCCCACCGGGGGTGGCGCGCATCCGGGCGATGCTCCTCTTTTTCGTGACTTATTCATAAACATGTCCCCCTGTCGGTAGGTCGCGCCCTCGGCGGACCCCGGAGTCTGTTATCCAGGAATTGCCCAGGATCACGTGCTGGGCACCAGCTGCAGACACCAGGGAGAGATGACCATGCCTTCATCGGCGCACGATCCGGCGGGCGAGTCCCGGGAACCGGACCCGAACACCACCGGGGGTGTTCCCGCCGCTGAAGGCACGGGACACCACCGGGACGAGACCACCTCCGCCGCGAGCGACACGGAGCAGACGCGGGCGATGCCGCCCGTCCAGGGCACAGACCGCACGGGCGAGGCCCACCAGACCAACGGTGCCGCCGCGAACGGCACCGCGGGAGCGCCGTCGCCCGCTCCCGCCGCGAGCGCCGGGGCACCCGCCGCCGGCACCGCCACCACCGCAACCGCCGGTCAGCCCGGCGCCCCCGCCTACACACCCCCCGCCGCACTGGCGAGCATGACCTCTCGGCACTGGTGGACGCCTCTCGTGGCGGGCATTGCCGGCTACCTGGGAACCGTTGCGGGCACCGTGGTCGCCCTGCTGCTGACCCTGCTGGGCGCGGCCATCTCGGACGACTCCGGCACCAGCCTGAGCGAGCAGCTCAACGACCAGGTGGACGACATCACCGGCGTGCAGCCCGATTCCTCCACATGGAGCTGGATCGTCGCCGCTCCGTTCCAGCTGGCCGCGATGGCGGCCCTGGTCCCCCTGCGCCTGATCATCAGCGCGGACGGTGAGAGCGGTTCCGCGGGCATCACGATCCCGCAGTACTTCGCCCTCGCGTGCGGCATCGCCGCGGCGTGGTTCACCGCCCGCAAGCTCACCTCCCACCTGCGCGTGGAGACCCGCGCGGTGCAGTGGCTCATGGCCGCTCTCGCCGGTGTCAGCTGGGGTGTCGTGGCGCTGATCTTCACCGCACTCACCGCACTGCAGTCGGACACCTCCTTCTTCTCCACGGATCTGCGGGTGCGCATCACGGCCATGGGCGGCCTGCTGTTCCCCGTCCTGTTCGTGGTGGGGCTCCTGAGCGTGGCCGCCGCCCTGAGCGTGCGCTCCACCCACACCTCCCCCGGCCGGGTGGTGATCGGTGCCGAGCGCACCGCCCCCGGGCTGCTGCAGGTGCTGCGGCCCATGGTCGTGCAGTTCGTTGTGTTCGGCGCCATCAGCGGGCTGCTGCTGGTGATCTGGGCGTTCGTCAAGGGCGGCGCGGTGGCGGGCTTCTCCGCCCTGTTCTGGCTGCCCCTGGCCGTGGGCTGGCTGTTCGTCATGGGCCTGCTGTCCGCCCTGTTCGTGGGCGGCGAGGCCGCATCCCTCGGTGACCTCACGGGCCGCGCCCAGGCCGCCTACCTGTGGACCGACGGCGCCGTTCCCGCCTGGGCCGTGGTGCTGGTCATCGTCCTGGCCGTGCTGTCCGTGGTCTGCGCGGCCCTCGTCTGGGCGCACGTGCGCCCCGTGGACCAGCGGGTGGCCCGCAATCCCGTGGCCTGGGGCGTCCTGCCCCTGGCCTACTTCCTGCTGGGCCTGCTGCTCATGTGGCTGCTGCGCGTGGCCGGCTATGCCTTCGAGGACGTCAACAGCCCCGCCTCGGGAGCTTTCAGCGTGCGCCCGGCCGGCTGGACCTGCCTGGTCTTCCTCCTGTGGGGCGTGGTCATCGAGCTGCTCGCGCGCTTCGTGGCCCCCGCCTTCATGCACTCCCTGCCCGCCCCGGTGACCCGCTGGCTGCGCGGTTCGGAGCGCTCCCGCGGGCGCGCCGCCGTGGTGGCCTCCGCCGCCGCGATGGGGGGCGCGGCCGTCGCACACCACGGCGCGGCGAACGCCGCCGCACCGCAGGGCGCCGCGGCGTCCGGCACCCCCGTGCCCGCTGCCCCCGCGCAGGAAACGGCCGCGGCGGCGTCGTCCCCGCAGTACCCCGCGGAGCCCGCCGTGACCGCGCAGCGCGACCACACGGCCCCCGTCCCCGGGGAGCAGACCCAGGAGCTGCCCCGGTACGACGACGCCGCGGCTGCCACCTACACGCGCCCGCCGCGTGAACCCATGGACCCCGCCAAGAAGAAGCGGATCCGGCTGATCGCGATCATCGTGGGCGCCGTGCTGCTGCTGGCCGTGGTGGCCGCCGTGGTGTTCTCCGTGCTGGGACGCACCGTGTTCGGCCCGGACAAGCAGGCCGAGCAGCTGCTGCAGTCCGCGACGAACGGGAAGGCCACCGCCGTCACGGAGGCGGCCGACCCGAACGTGAGCACCAGCGAGCGTGCCCTGCTCACGGACGAGGTCTACGGCGCCGCCGAGAACCGGATCTCGTCCTACGAGATCAAGGACACCCGGATCGACGGGGACCACGCCACCGTGAACGCCACCGTGACCCAGGACGGCGTGACCACCCCCGTGGACGTGCCCATGGTCAGCGACTCCCGCAACGGGCTGTTCAAGTCCTGGCGCGTGGACGAGAGCGCGGGGGTCCCGCTGTACCAGAGCTTCAGCGTGGAGATCCCCGCGGGCGTCAGCGAGCTCACCGTCAACGGCCAGAAGGTCGCGGTGGACGAGCAGGGCGAGGCCCACAGCACGCAGTTCACGGTGCTGCCCGGTGACTACGCCGTGGCCGTGTCCTCCACGAGCAAGTACGTTACCTACGGCGGCGAGCAGGTGGCCGAGATCCGCGCCGGGTCCGCACCCCTGTCCTCCGGCATGGCGTTCCAGCAGTCCTTCACCCCCGCGCTCGAGCAGGACGTCACCAAGCAGCTCAACGCGCAGCTGGACAAGTGCGCCAAGACCGCCGAGTTCGAGCCCGAGGGCTGCCCCTTCGAGTACTCCATCTACGGGGACGAGAAGGACTACCGCAACCCCGTGTGGAGCATCGAGAAGTACCCCACGTACTCGGTGTCCCGCTCCCCGTTCGACAGCGGCGAGATCTCTTTCACCACCACCAAGTCCGGTGAGGCGCGTCTGGACTACCAGCACAACGAGGAGTACGACGACGACGAGCCCGCCGACTGGTCCGACGAGGACACCACCACGAGCATCTCCACCTCCGGCACCGTGGTGGTGTCCGGGGACAAGCTCACCGTGAAGACCGGCGACTGACACCCCTCCCGCTGCCGCGGGACGTGACGACGGCGCCTCCGTCCGCATCGCACGGGCGGGGGCGCCGTCGTCGTCGGACCAGGAGACCTGGCGGTCGCCGGATCGGGGCAGTGGCGGGGCCCTGGCCGACTGGTCAGGCCGGTGTCAGAGGTCCTGGGGGCCCAGCGGCAGGCCCAGCAGGTACCAGGCCACGAACAGCAGGAACCAGCCGATCAGCATGGCGATCGACACCGGCAGCACCAGGGAGATCAGGGTGCCCACGCCGGCCTGCTTCTGGTAGCGGCGCAGGTAGCCGAGCACCAGGGCGAAGTACGGGCTCACGGGGCTGATCACGTTGGTGGGGGAGTCGCCGATGCGGAACAGCGCCTGGGTCATCTCCGGGGACACGTTCAGCAGCATGAGCATGGGCACCATCACCGGGGCCAGCAGCGTCCACTGGGCGGAGCCGGAGGTGATGAGCAGGTTCATCACGGCCACGATCACCACGATGCCCGCGAACGTGAACACGGGACTCAGACCCAGCGAGCCGATGAAGTCCGCGCCGTGCACGGCCAGCACGGGCCCGATCCCGGACCACTGGAAGTACGCGGTGAACTGCGCGGCGGCGAAGAACAGCACGAGCACGGGAGTGACGCCAGCCAGGCCCTTGGCCATGGCCTCGGGCACCTCTCGGGCGGTGGTCATGGTCCCGGCGGCGCGCCCGTAGACCCAGCCCACCACCGCGAACATGATCGCGATGACGATGCCCACGTTGAGCAGCAGCGGGGACATCAGGATGGAGCCGTCCTCCGCGCGCAGCGGCGAGCCGGGGGTCAGCAGCAGGGCCAGGTAGATGGCCAGCATGATCACGAACGCGATCCCGGCGTTGCGCAGACCGCGCTTCTCGCGGGGCTTCAGGCGCATGTCGTTGAAGTCGCCCATGTCCTGCTGCTTGGTGTCCGTGTCCTCGGCGAGCGCCTCGCCGCGCTTGGACAGCACCGTCTCGGTGACAAGCGTGATGATGGCCGCGAGCACGAAGGAGGAGACGAACGTGAAGAAGTAGTTGGACACCGGGGTCACGATCACGGAGTCGTCGATCAGTCCCGCGGCGGCGGTGGTGATCCCGCCCAGTAGCGCGTCCGACGCCGTGGGCAGCAGGGACGCGTTGAAGCCCGCCGCCACGGACGTGAACGCCACGATCAGCCCCACCACGGGAGAGCGCCCTGCGGCCTTGAACGCGAGCGCGCCCAGGGGGATGAGCACCACGTACATGGCGTCCGAGGCGATGGAGCCGGTGATGCCGGTCAGCGCCAGCACGAAGGTCAGCCACTTGGGGCCCACGCGCGCCACGGAACCGCGCAGCGCCGCGGAGATCATCCCGGACTGCTCCGCCACGGCCACGCCGAGCAGGACCACGATCACCAGACCCAGCGGCGGGAACTCCACGAAGTTGGTGACGGCCTCGGAGACCATCTTGCGCAGCCCCTCCGGGGACAGCAGGTTGGTCACCGCCACGGCCTCCCCCGTGGCGGGGTTGACCGCGCTGAGGCCCACGGCGGACAGGATCCAGCTGAGCAGCAGGACGATGCCCGCGAGCATCAGGAACAGCCAGAAGGGATCGGGGAGCTTGTTGCCCAGCCACTCGATCCAGTTCAGGACCCGGAGCAGGCCGCCGGTTCCCTTGCTGCCCGCGCCCTTCGGGCGGGCGCTGGGTGCGGTTGAGGACATTGCGGATTCCGTTCTGACGGTGGACGTGTGATCTGCCTAACGTACGCAACGCCCGGCCCGTCGTGGGTGAGGACACGAGGGAGCGCGCAGTGTGGCGCCGTTCCCCGGGCGCCGCACACAGAGTCTCAGCCGGTCGCACCCCCGCACGTCACAGTCGCGCACTCAGTGTCACAGTGACTCTAAGAGGGTTAGAGTCTCTGTGACATCAACGGGCCCCGTCCCGGTTCTCTCCCGCGAAGGGCGGTGGTCATGGGCACCCCGTGCACGAGCATCGCCGTGTCCACCGTGATCTTCACGGTGCGCCCCACCGGGCCGGGCGGGCGCCACGAGCTCTGGCTGCCCCTGGTGCGCCGGATCCGCGAGCCGTACCACCACCGGTGGGCGCTGCCCGGCGGGCCCCTGGGCGAGGACGAGGCGCTGGAGGACTCCGCCGCCGCGTACCTGCGCCTCACCACGGGTCTCGACGCCGCCCACCTGGAGCAGCTCGCCACCTTCGGCGGCCTCACCCGCTCGCAGGGCGCCGACGAGCGCGTGGTCACCGTGGTCTACTGGGCCGCGCTGTCCCCGCAGGAGGCGGCCGCGCGCGAGGACGACCTCAACGTCACGTGGCTGCGCGCCACCGACCTGCCACCCCTGGCCTTCGACCACTCGCTGATCGTGACCCACGCCCTGGACCGGTTGCGCGACCGGATCGCGGACCCCGCCGTCGCCCGCTCCTTCCTGCCGGACTCCTTCACGATCGCCCAGCTGCGCGAGGTGCACGAGGCCATCCTGGGCCGCGCCGTGGACGCCCCCAACTTCCGCCGCCACGCGCTGCGCTCGGGCCGGCTGCGGGACACGGGTGAGCGCGTGGCCGGAACCCCGCACCGGCCGCCCGCGCTGTACCGCTTCACCGAGGACACCGCTCCGGACTTCACCCGCGCCGGTCCGCACCCCGTGGAGCGTCCCAGCCCCGCGAGCGCTCCCGGCCCCTCGAGCACTTCCAGCCCTTCAAGCAGTCCCGGCCCGCCGGGGCCGTCGACCCCGCCGAGTCCGCCAACACACGAGAGCCCTTCGAGCCAGGAGACACCATGACCTCCGTAGCCACCCGCCTCACCCTGCTGTCCTCCCGCCCCGGGGACGACGCCGCGCAGTCCGGCGCGCCCGGCGGCTCGTGCAGCGCCGCCCTCGCGGAGCAGCCGTGGGACTTCCCGGCCCCGCTCACCGAGGGCTACGGCCCCGGGGCGTCCCAGCACGACGTCGTTCCCGCAGGTTCCCCGACGCAGCCCGCCATTCCGCAGCGCTACCGGGACGCGAGTCCCGAGGAGCTGGACGCCATGATCCGCGCGGCCAAGCAGACCCTGGGGGACCGCGTGGTGGTGATGGGCCACTTCTACCAGCGGGACGAGATCGTGGCGCACGCGGACTTCATCGGGGACTCGTTCCAGCTCGCGCAGCAGGCGAAGGCGCACCCGGAGGCCGAGACCATCGTGTTCTGCGGCGTGCACTTCATGGCCGAGACCGCGGACATCCTCTCCACGGAGCAGCAGGCCGTGATCCTGCCCAACCCGGCCGCGGGCTGCTCCATGGCGGACATGGCGGACGAGGACTCCGTGGAGGAGTGCTGGGCGGAGCTCATGGACGTCCTCGGCCCCCACGCCACGGACGAGCACGGTGACGCGCGCACGGATGAGCGGGGCGAACCGCTGGCCTCGGTGGTTCCCGTGACCTACATGAATTCCTCCGCGGCGCTCAAGGCGTTCTGCGGGCGCCACGGGGGCATCGTGTGCACGTCCTCGAACGCCGCCACCGTGCTGGAGTGGGCGTTCGCCCGCGGGCAGCGGGTGCTGTTCTTCCCGGACCAGCACCTGGGCCGCAACACCGCCAAGGCCATGGGCGTGCCGCTGGAGCAGATGCCGCTGTGGAACCCGAACAGGCCGCTGGGCGGCAACTCCCCCGCAGGGCTGGAGGATGCGAGGGTGATCCTGTGGCACGGCTTCTGCTCCGTGCACCGCCGCTTCACCGTCGCCCAGATCGAGCAGGCCCGCGCCGAGCACCCCGGCTGCACCGTGGTGGTCCACCCCGAGTGCCCCATGGAGGTGGTGGACGCCGCGGACTCCGCCGGCTCCACGGACCACATCCGCAGGGCCGTGGCCGCGGCGGAACCGGGACAGACCTTCGCGATCGGCACTGAGATCAACATGGTCAACCGCCTGGCCGCGGAGCACCCGGAGCACACCATCTTCTGCCTGGATCCGGTGATCTGCCCGTGCTCCACGATGTACCGCATCCACCCCGGATACCTTGCGTGGGTCCTGGAGGAGCTCGTGGCCGGGCGCGTGGTCAACCGGGTGAGCGTGGCACCGGAGGTCGCGGCCGAGGCGTCGGTGGCCCTGGAGCGCATGCTCGCCGCGGTGCCGCGTGCGTGAGGCGCGGGACCGCCCGGACGACGATGCCGCGCCGCGCTTGCTCGTCGTGGGCTCCGGTGCCGCCGGACTCACCGCCGCACTGGGTGCCGCCGCCCGCGGCGCCCGGGTCACCGTCCTGACCAAGTCCACCCTCGGCCACACCGCCACGGACCGGGCGCAGGGCGGAATTGCCGCCATGACCCGCGACCTCCCTGGCGGTCAGCCCCTGGACACCCCCCAGCTGCATGCCCGGGACACCGAGGCCGCAGGAGCGGGGCTGTGCAATGCGGAGGTGGTGCGCGGCGTCGTCGCCGACTCCCCGGAGGCCATCACCCTGCTCACGGAGCACGGCGTGTCCTTCGACCGCGTGGCCGGGCCGGGCTCCCCGTGGGTCCAGGGGCTTGAGGGGGCGCACAGTGTGCCGCGGATCCTGCACGCCGGGGGTGATGCCACCGGACGGGTGATCCAGGAGGCCCTCACGGCACGGGTGCGGGAGGCCAGCGCGTCGGGAGGCATGAGTGTCCAGGAATACACACTGGTCACCGGCATCCTGCAACGGGGTGGAACCGTGTCGGGTGTGACCGCGCGCTCCGTGGATCCGGCGGGTCGCCTGGGTCCCGAGCACGTCCTGGCCGCCGAGCACGTGGTGCTCGCCACCGGCGGCGCGGGCCACCTGTACCCGTTCACCACCAACCCCGAGGTGGCCACGGGGGACGGCATCGCGCTGGCCCTCCGTGCGGGGGCCGCGGTGCGCGATCTGGAGTTCCTGCAGTTCCACCCCACCGCCCTGGCCGAGCCGGGTTCGTTCCTGATCTCGGAGGCCGTGCGCGGCGAGGGGGCCGTGCTGCGCAACCACCGCGGGGAGCGCTTCATGCTCGGCGTAGATCCCCGGGCGGAGCTGGCGCCGCGGGACGTGGTGGCCCGGGCGATCGCCGCCGAACGGGCGTCCGCCCCCGGAGCGCACGTGGTGCTGGACTGCACCGCGGTGCCCGTGCCGGACGGCCTGACCCGCGCGGAGCACCTGGCCCGTCGCTTCCCCACGATCGACCAGGCACTGCGTGACCGCGGGATCGACTGGTCACGCGAACCGGTTCCGGTGAGCCCCGCCGCGCACTACCTCATGGGCGGGATCGCCACCGACGCCGCCGGACGCACCACGGTCCCCGGGCTGTGGGCCGCGGGCGAGTGCGCGGCCACGGGACTGCACGGGGCCAACAGGCTGGCGTCCAACTCGCTGCTGGAGGCCGTGGTGTTCGGGGACCGGGTGGGCCGGCTCGTGGCCGCTGCACCGGCCGATCCCGCGTCCTGGCCGGGACCCGCACCCCGTACCGCCCCGGAGGGCGACGACGCCCGGACCACGTCGCAGGGTCCGGATTCGTATGCATATGCATCTTCTAGAGCGGCGTCCGCCCCGCTCCCCGGCGCCGCGCCAGGTCCGGACGAACGGATCCCGTTCACCCGTGCGGCCCTCCAGGCCGTGATGTGGCAGGGTGCCGGAGTGGTTCGCACCGAGGAGGGACTAGCGCAGACGGAACGGGTGCTGGACGGGTGGCTCGCGGCGTCGTCGTCCGCGGGGCTCCGAGCGGGTACAGACACCCTCGCCGAGCACGAGGACCGGAACCTGCTGACCGTGGCGCGTGAGCTCGTCCGGTCGGCGCGGCGGAGGACCGAGTCCCGCGGAGCGCACCACCGCGCCGACGATCCGACGAACGCAGACCACACCGCCCCCGGCACCGGCACACCCCGCAGCGCGGAGTCGGTCCTCCCCGGAGGACACCACGCCGTCAGCGCGCCCACCAGCAACGAGAGGACAGCACATGCTGCATCGACCAGCCGTTGAGGCCGCGATCCGCGCGGGACTCGCCGAGGACGCCCCGTGGGGTGACCTCACCTCCGAGCTCGCGCTCCCCGAGGACGCGCACGCCACCGCCACGGTGACCTCCCGGGAGAGCGGGGTGTTCGCGGGCGCGGAGGTGATCCGGGTGGGCTTCACCGTGCTCGACCCCTCGGTGGAGGTGGAGCTCCACGTGGCGGACGGGGGCTCCCTCGATCCCGGCACCGCCATTGCCACCGTGACCGGACCGGCACGGGCCATCCTGACCGCCGAGCGCGCGGTGCTGAACCTGGTGCAGCGGATGTCCGGGATCGCCACGACCACCGCGCGCTACGTCGCCGCCGTGGAAGAGACCGTGGCGGAGGTGGAACGCACGAACAAGCTGCCCGCCGGAACCATCACCCGCACCCGCGTGTGCGACACCCGCAAGACCACGCCGGGTCTGCGAGCACTCGAGAAGCACGCCGTGACGTGCGGCGGCGGGCACAACCACCGCTTCGGGCTCTCGGACGCGGTGATGCTCAAGGACAACCACCTGGCCGTCCTCACCGCCGGGGGTGCGTCCCTCCCCCGTGCCCTGCGCGAACTGCGCCGGAAAATGCCCCACACGGCATGCATGGTGGTGGAGGTGGACCGGCTGGACCAGATCGAGGACGTCCTGGCCGGCGGCGCGGACGTGGTGCTGCTGGACAACTTCGCCCCCGCGGACCTGGTCAGCGGGGTGGCCATGATCGACGGCCGCGCCGCGGTGGAGGCCTCCGGCGGGATCACCCTGGAGACCATCGGCCGGGTGGCCGCCACGGGCGTGGACGTGATCTCCGTGGGAGCGCTGACCCATTCGGTGCGTGCTCTGGACCTGGGCCTGGACATCGCGGTGGACTGAGCCCCGCCCCGCCTGGACCACCCGATCGCCACCCCGTGAGAGGTCACCCATGATCTACCTGGACCACGCCGCCACCGCGGCTCCCCGCCGGGACGTGCTCGAGGCCATGTGGCCGTGGCTCACGAGCGAGTACGGCAACGCGTCCAGCCACCACGAGCGCGGGCGCCGTGCCGCTCGGGCCCTGGAGGCTGCCCGCGAGCGCGTCGCGGCGGTGCTCCACGCCCGCCCGGGGGAGATCGTCTTCACCTCCGGGGGCACGGAGGCGGACAACCTCGCGGTCAAGGGCATTGCCCTGGCCCGCCGCGAGCGCCGCCCGTCCCGCACCCGCGTGGTCACGAGCGCCATCGAGCACCACGCCGTCTTGGACTCCTCCGCGGACCTCGCCCGCTACGACGGCTTCACCGCCCGGACGATCCCCGTGGACCCGAGCGGCGCGGTCACCCCGGAGGCCTTCCGCGCCGCGCTGCTGGCCGACGACGCCGCGTCCGAAGTGGCGGTGGCCTCCGTGATGCTCGCGAACAACGAGGTGGGGACCGTGCAGGACCTCGCCGCCCTGGCGGAGATCGCCGCCGAGCACGGCGTTCCCCTGCACACGGATGCCGTGCAGGCCGCGGGCGTGCTCCCCCTGGACGTACGGGCACTCGGAGTGAGTGCGTTGAGCCTCGCGGGCCACAAGATCGGCACACCCCCGGGCATCGGACTGCTCTGGATCGCGCGGGGCACACCGCTGCGGCCGCTGCTCAGCGGCGGCGGTCACGAACGGGGTCGCAGGTCCGGGACCTCCACCGTGGCGGGAGCGGTGGGACTCGCGGTCGCCCTGGAACGGGCGGAGGTGGAACGCGAGGAGCACGCACGACGCACGGCGGCGCTGCGGGACCGGCTCATCGAGGGCATCCTCGGCCGCGTTCCCGGTGCCCTGCTCACGGGCCCGGATCCCAGAGCCGGTGGGAACAGGCTGGCCACGAACGCCAGCTTCTGCTTCCCCGGGGTCAACGGGGAGACGGTGCTGGTGGACCTGGAGAACCGCGGGGTGCAGGTGTCCTCGGGGTCCGCGTGCTCGGCGGGTTCCACGGAACCGTCCCACGTGCTCACCGCCCTGGGCCTCTCACCGGAGGTGGCGAGCACCGCGGTCCGCTTCAGCTTGGGCAGGGACACCACCGAGCAGGACGTCGACACCGCGATCGCCGTCACGGCGGACGTGGTCGCAGCACTTCAGGGGCGCGGCTGACCCGCCGGCACCGTCTCACCAACCGACGCCGCTCACCGGGCCCGGCCAGCACAGCACCCGCGCCCCGACCCCTGCTCCCGGGAACTGGACACCCCGGGGTTCACGATCCGCCCCACAACGAGTATCCGGCTCCACGAGCCACCCGCGCGGGCTACGCCTCCACCGGGTACGGCGTCCTCTCCCCGCGGGCCATGGCCACGGCGTTCTCCGCGGCCATCCGCGCCATCCCCGCCCGGGTGCCCGCCTCGGCGGAGCCGATGTGCGGGAGCAGGAAAGCGTTGGGCAGCTCCAGCAGACCGGGCTCCACGGCGGGTTCGTTCTCGAACACGTCCAGCCCGGCGGCGAAGATCTGGCCCTCGCGCAGGGCGTGCACCAGGGCCTTCTCGTCCACCACCGGCCCACGCGCCGTGTTGACCAGCACCGCCGTGGACTTCATGCGGCGCAGGACGTCCGCGTCCACCAGGTGCGTGGTGTCCTCCGTGAGCGGGACGTGCAGCGAGAGGTAGTCGCTCGTGGCCACGAGCTCGTCCCACGGCACCTGGGTGACGTGCCCCGCCAGCTCGCCCAGTTCGTCGTCCGACACCGCCCGGTCCTGCGGCGGCCGCTGCGTGAACTGGACGGTCATGCCGAGCCCCAGTGCGCGCCGGGCCACGGCCTTGCCGATCCGCCCCATGCCCGCGATCCCCAGGGTGGCGCCGGTGACGTCCTGACCCACCAGCAGCTGCGGACGCAGCCCCTGGAACTGACCGCCGCGCAGGAACTCGGAGGCCTCGTGCGCCCGGCGCGCCGCACCCAGGAGCAGCAGCACCGCCACGTTCGCGGTGGCGTCGTCCAGCACGTCCGGGGTGTTGCCCACGGCGATCCCGTGCTCCGCGGCCGCCGCCACGTCGATGTTGTTGTACCCCACCCCGTAGTTGGCGATGCCCCTGATCCGGGCCTCACCCAGCAGCTCGGCGGAGAAGGCGTCCGAGGTCTGGGAGAGCACCACGTCGTACTCGCCGCCCGTGACAGCCTCCCGCAGCTCCTCGGCGGTCATGCCGCTGCGGATCTCCACCTCCCCCGCGTCGCGCAGGATGCTGGGGCCGGGTTCGGGGATCTCCCGGGTCACCAGGAAACGGGGTGTGCTCATGGACGGGACTCCTCGGAATGGCTGGCTGGTAGCGCGAAACCCCGCACGGCAGAGTACCGGGCGGGGTTTCGACAGGTCACGGCACCGCGGGGCGATGCGTCACTGCGGGATCAGATGAGGGACTTGGCCCCGGCACGCGCCTTCTCGAAGCGCTCGGTGACGTCCGCCCAGTTCACGATGTTCCAGAAGGCCTTGACGTAGTCCGCCTTGACGTTCTGGTAGTCCAGGTAGAAGGCGTGCTCCCACATGTCCAGCTGCAGCAGCGGGATGGTGGCCACGGGGACACCGTTCTGCTGGTCGTACATCTGCTCGATCACCAGGTTGCCGGCGATCGGCTCGTACGCGAGGATCGCCCAGCCGGAGCCCTGGATGGTCGTGGCCACGGCCGTGAACTGGTCACGGAAGGCGTCGAAGGAGCCGAAGAACTCGTCGATCGCGGCGGCCAGCTCACCGGTGGGCTTGTCGCCGCCCTCGGGGGAGAGGTTCTTCCAGAAGATCGAGTGGTTGATGTGGCCACCCAGGTTGAACTGGAGGTCCTTGGAGAGCTTCGCGGCACCGGCGGCGTCGCCGTTGGCGCGGGCCTCCTCCATCTTCTCCAGGGCGGTGTTCGCACCGGTCACGTACGTGTTGTGGTGCTTGTCGTGGTGCAGCTGCATGATCTGCGCGGAGATGTGCGGCTCGAGCGCTGCGTAGTCGTACGGAAGATCGGGGAGAGTGAACTTTTCAGCCATGGTGAATCATCCTTCCTTTGCGGAGACGTGATGCTTCAACTTTCCGCCCGCCGTCTTGCCCGGGTCAAGCACGTTCAGCCCCTGGCGTACGGGCCCCGGGCTCCCCGTCACGTTCTGTCACACCCTGCGCCCCCGGCCACGGGCCTGACCTAGTCTCGGGTCATGCCAGACGACGCCGCCGCACGCCCCGTTCCGCACCTCGCCCCGGGTGTCACCGCCCCGGGCTCCCGCGCGGAATCCGGGAACGCCCCGGGGTCCGAGAGCGCAGCCGACTCCGGGGACCCCGCCCAGCGGCGTCGTGCCCCCGCACGCCTGGACCCGAACGCCCTGGAGGTGGTGCGCGCGCGGCGCGAGCACGCGCGCGGCATCATCGCGCTCCGGGACACGCTGGCCCGCTGGATGCAGGCGCGCGGGATCGACCAGTGGCGCGAGGGCGAGTTCGCCCTCGGCCACGTGGAGCAGGAGATCGAGCGGGGCGAGTGGTGGGTCATGGAGTCCCCGCAGCGCCCCGGGGACGTGCTCGCCAGCGTGCGCGTGATCTGGGAGGACCTCCCGATCTGGGGCCCGCAGCCCGAGCCCGCGGGGTACATCCACGGCGTGGCCGTGGACCGCTCGCTGAGCGGCACCGGAACGGGGTCCCGCCTCATCCGCGTGGCGGAGCAGGCCATTGCGGCCTCCGGGCGCACGATCTCCCGCCTGGACTGCGACGAGTCCAATCCGGTGCTCCAACCCTTCTACGCCGGGCTGGGCTACACGCCGCGCGGGGCGGTGGACTTCGACGTCCCCGGCATGGACTACCGGGTGCGCGTGCTGCGCATGGAGCGTTCCCTGGCGCCGGAAGCCCCCGCCGAACCCTGATCAGACGCGCTGCGCGCGGTGCCGCGCGTGGGCGGCACGGTGGGCGGCGGCCATGCGGCCCCGCCCGGGAGCACCGGTCTCCCGGGTCGTCTCCGCGCCACTGCCTGCCACCACCGGCGCGGCCGTCTGGACACTCGGAGCCGCGCCCAGCTGCTGGCGCATCCGCTCCATCCCCACCGTGAGCTTGCGCCGTGCCACGGCTTGCGTCCACCGGGTCCGCCACCACAGTTCATGGCGCAGCCGGAAGTCGATGTTCATCCGCACACGGGTTCCGGTGCTCGTGGCCCACCACGTGTACTCGAGGGTGACGTCCACGGATCCGCGCGTGGTGCGGAACAGCAGTGACTCCCCGGGCACCCGGTCCGCCACGATCATGATGAAGTCGAAGTGCAGCGGGCCGATCGGCGCCCTGAACTCCAGGGCGGAGCCCACCTCCATCTGGTGGTCGGGGCACGTGGGCCAGGTGAACTCCACACCGAACCACTCGCCCATCCCCCTGGGTCGACCAATCGCACGGTCGAACTCTTCGACGGTCACGGCCACATCCTGCTCCGCGACCATGGTGAAACTGCGGTCGGACTCCCCGACCTGCGTGATGCACACAGACATGTTTTCCCCCTAGGACGTGCCTCTCCCCATGCCGCTCGTCCCACCGAGCGGCCACGGCACGCTTGTCATCAGAACTCCAGTCTGATGCAAAGGGCACAACTCGTCACCCCGCTCGGGGAGTGTGTCTCGTGCACACCTGGTGGACAACGGTTATCCACAGCCGTGGAGAAGTCTGTGCACAATTCGAACACATATTCGATGCAATTGCATACTCCACGGGCGGGCCGCCCCGAAACCCGCCCGTGACCAGACGAGATACCGAACGGTCGTGCGGTTCGCCCGGGGAGAGCACAGGCGTGTAACTTATCCACGCCTGTGGAGATCTCCTGTGGACAACCGTGAATGTCCGCCCTTATGGGTGCAATCACCCCTCTTGGGGGGACACTCAGATCACACCCCCGCCGGGGGCGGTTCAGCGCACCGGGATGACCCGGAGCCACCGGAATCCGTGGGCCTCCAGGAGGATCCCGCCGCGCAGGTCCACCTCGGACTGCGCGTGCAGCAGCGTGGCCGTGGGCAGGAACCCGCTGAGCGTCTCCCCGGTCACGAACTGCGACCAGTCGCTGACGTTGGCCAGGCACAGCACCAGGCTGTGCTCGCCCGGGCGCTGGTACCCCAGGACGTGGCTGTTGTGCGTGTCGAACGGGATGAGCGTGGTGCCCTCGAACTCCGGCGTGCTGCGGCGCACCGCGATCATGCCCCGGATCCCGCCGAAGATCCGCCCCTGCACGGAGAACAGGTCGTGGCGCCGCTCGTGGTCCGCCTCCCTGCGCCGCGGGCGGTGCACCCACCGGGCGTCGTCCCCGTGACCGGGCTCCTGGCTCCAGTGGGGGTCGTTGAGCTGGCCCACCTCGTCCCCAAGGTAGACCAGGGGGACCCCGCCGGTGCTCATGGCCAGGGAGTGGGCGAGCAGGATGCGGTCCACCGCGGCGCCGGGCTCGGCCTCCAGACCCAGCAGGGACGCCGTGGTCCCGCAGATCCGGCAGTCACCCGTGCGCGGGTTGTCCTGGAAGGCGACGCCGTCCGCAAAGCTCCCCGGGTGGCGCCCGGTGTAGAAGGCGTTGAGGAAGCGGCGGTGACCGGCGGGGTCCACACCCAGCCGTGCGGCGTCGTCGTCGGAGAAGGTCCAGCCGATGTCGTCGTGGCCGCGCACGTAGTTGACCCACGCAGTGCCCTCGGGGGTCTCGTGGCGCTCGGCGAGCGCGGCGGAGAGCAGGGTGACGTCCCGGGTGGCCAGGGCCTCCCACGTGAGCGCCATCTGGAGGGGGTTGTAGGACAGGGCGCACTGCTCGGGGTGGACGTAGCGGATGACCTCGTCCGGGTGGACGATCGCCTCCGACTTGAACTCCACGGCGGGCGCGGCGAGGGCCGCGACGGCGCGGAACGCGCGCAACAGGTCGTGGACCTGCGGCTGGGACTCGCACGTGCTGCCCAGCTGCTTCCAGATGAAGGCCACGGCGTCCAGGCGCAGCACCTGCGCGCCCTGGTTCGCGAGGAACAGCATCTCCCCCGCCATGGCGTGGAAGACCTCCGGGTTGGCGTAGTTCAGGTCCCACTGGAAGCGGTGGAACGTGGTCCACACCCAGCGGGGATCGGGGTCGAACGGGCTCGCGGCGCGCCCGGCCGGGGTGCTGTCCACACGCGTGAAGACTCCCGGGTGGTCGTCCGGGAAGATCTCCCGGGCCGTGCGCTCGAACGCGTCCGGAAGGGTGCGGTCCCGGTGGATCCAGTAGAACCGTTCGAAGTGCGGGTCCCCCGCGGCCGCGGCCCGGGCCCACTCGTGCTCGTTGGAGGTGTGGTTGAACACGAAGTCCAGCACGAGCGCGATCCCCTGCGAGCGCAGCTCGGCGGCCAGCTCCGCGAGCTCGTCCATGGTCCCGAGGGCCGGGTCCACGCGCCGGTAGGAGGAGACCGCGTAGCCGCCGTCGGAGTTGCCCGCGGGGCTCTCGTACAGGGGCATGAGGTGCAGGTAGCTGAGCCCGAGCTCCCGGAAGTAGGGGATCTGCTCCCGCAGCCCGGCGATCGTGCCGGCGTAGCGGTCCACGTAGCACACCCCGCCCACGGCCTCGCGGGACGTGAACCAGGGAGCCGCACCCTCGCGCTGCCGGTCCAGGTCCCGGAGGTCCGCGGGGCGCTCGGCGTAGGCGTCCCACGCGGTCAGCACGGCCCGTGCGACGACGTCCCAGATCTCCGGGCCGGAACCGTAGACGGCGGACAGGGACGTGACGATCCGGGGAAGCTGCTGCGGCAGGCGGTGGAGGAACACGTGGCGGTCCGCGGCGGCCACCCGGGTGTCCCGCACCAGGTGCTCCTGCAGCACGGCCAGCAGGTTCTCGCGACCGGTGATGCGGTGGGGGATGTTGTCAGTCAGCACGGGAAGGCCTCCTCTGCCGGCACGCAGCACGTCCGCGAGCAGTGATGGTGCCCGGGATCCCCCTTGACTCCGAGCTCGGATCTGCCGGGCGCTCCGGAGGGAGGACGCGGCCCGTCCAGCATAGGCAGGCGAGATCCCGTGACCGGCAGGTGACGTCCCCGTGACCGTCCGCGCACCCGGTGTTCACTGCACAGCGTGTGCACAGCGTTGTCCACAGGTGTGGACAACACCCTGTGTGCAACACGGTGCCACGTGGGGAAACGCCCGCGTCACCGCAGGTCAGGAGGGTGCGACTCCTGCCCGGTGACCGTGTGGACAACGCTGTGCAGAACGGAGTTTCCACCACGTCACCCCTGTGCGTGCGCACGTGCGAATGAACGGAAGATGACGCGCGCCCGGTGGTTCCGCCCGATCGGCGGGACCACCGGGCGCGGCCCGGCCCCGTGGTGGGAGACGGCTCAGGAGGCCTTGTCGTACCCGTTGTCCTTCAGCCACTGCTTGGCGGCGTCCGCGGGGTTCTGCTGCTCGTCCCCGCTGACCTTGCGGTTGAGGTCGATCAGGTCCTGCGTGGTGAGCTTGGTGGAGAACTCGTTGAGCGCGTCCACCGCCTCCTGGGGCAGGCGGTCCGGAGCGGTGAGTGGCAGCACCTGCTGGGCGATGAAGTTGTTCTTGGGGTCCTCCAGCACCACCAGGTTCTCGTCCTGGATGGCCGGGGTGGTGGTGAAGATGTCCGCCACCTGCGCATCGCCCTTGGTCAGCGCCTGGACCGTGAGGGGCCCGCCGCCGTCGTTGATGGGTTGGAAGGACTTGAACGAGCAGTCGTACTTCTCCTTGAGCCCGCTCACGCCGTAGGCGCGCTCCTGGAACTCCGGGGGCCCGGCCATGACCAGCTCGCCGCACACGGAGGAGAGGTCCTCCGCGGACTTCAGACCGTACTTCTCCGCGGTGGCCTGCGTGACCACCAGCGCGTCCTTGTCCTCGGCCTTGGACGCGTCCAGCACCGACAGCCCCTGGCTCTCCAGCGCACCCGGCAGGGCCTTGGCGATCTCCTCCGCCGACGCCGCCTGGGCGTCCTTGTCCGCGAAGAGCAGCAGGTTGCCGGAGTAGTCCGGGACCACGTCCACGGAACCGTCCTTGACGGCGCCCACGTACGCCTCCCGGGCGCCGATGCCCGGAGAGGTCTCCGCGGTCACGCCGGCGTCCCGCAGCACCCCGGCGTAGAGCTCCGCGATGATCTGCGACTCGGGGAAGTCCGCCGAGCCCACGGTGACGGTGTCGGAGGAACCGCCCGAGGCGGCGTCGTTGTCCTCCGCCAGGGGGTCGGAGCCGCCGCCGCACGCCGTGAGGGCGAGCAGGGCGGAGACGGCCACCCCGGCGAAGGCCACGGGCCGCCAGCGGGGGCGGGGGGACGAGTGGTGGATGGTCATGGGCGATCTCCTGTCAGTCTGAGACCCGGCGACGTCACCAGGCGCTGGATGAGGGCGAGCAGGGCGTCCGCGGTGAGCGCGAGCGCCGCCACGAGCACCACGGACGCGAGCATGCGCGAGTAGTCGCGCACCGCGAGCCCGTCGATCAGGTAGCGGCCCAGCCCGCCCAGGTTGATGTACGCCACGATGGTCACGGTGGCGAGCACCTGCAGCGCGGCGTTGCGGATCCCGCCCAGGATCACGGGCAGCGCCACCGGGACCTCCACGCGGAACAGGGTCTGGGACTCCGTCATGCCCATGGCGCGCGCGGCGTCCACGAGCGCGGGGGACACCGCGGCGATCCCGGAGTAGGTGCCGGACAGGATGGGCGGGATGGCCAGCAGCACGAGCGCCAGGATGGGCGGCATCAGACCCAGGCCCATCAGCAGGGTGAACAGCGTGAGCAGGCCCAGGGTGGGCAGCGAGCGCAGCGCGCCGGCCAGGCCCACGACCACTCCCCCGCCGCGGCCCGAGTGGCCGACCCACAGGCCCAGCGGGACGGCGATCACCAGGGCGATCACCATGGTCAGCAGGCTGTAGCCCACGTGCTCGAGCATCCGCTGGGGGATGCCCGTGGCACCCGTCCAGTTGGCGGGGTCGGTGAGGAACTGGCCGGCTTCGGCGAACAGGTTCATGCGGTGGCACCTCCTGACTCCACGGCGGCCAGGGAGCCTGCCTCGTCCCGCGAGCCCCCTTCGTGGGCCCGGGTGCCCCGGCCGTCACCGCGCCGCACGGCCGGGTTCTTCCCGCCGGCGCCGGTGCGCTGCCAGCGGGTCAGCACGTGGCCCAGCAGGCGCAGCAGCTGGTCCAGGACCACCGCGATGAGGACGGTGGCCACGATGCCCACTACGATCTCCGCGACGATCGAGCGGCGCAGCCCGTCCGTGAAGAGCGTGCCCAGGGACTGGATGCCGATCACCGCGCCCACCGAGACCATGGAGATGTTGGAGACGGTGGCCACTCGCAGGCCCGCGATCATCACGGGCACGGCCAGCGGCAGCTCCACCCCGAAGAACCGGCGCGCGGGCTTGTAGCCCATGGCCGTGGCCGCCTGCAGGACGTCCCGGTCCAGCGACTCGAACGCGTCCACGCACGAGCGCACCAGGATGGCGATCACGTACAGGGTCAGCGCCACGACCACGTTGACCACGGAGGTGATCTGCGTGCCCAGGACCAGCGGCAGCACCACGAACAGCGTGAGCGAGGGGATGGTGTAGAGCAGCGAGGAGCCCGTGACGAACACGGGTCGCAGCCACCGGTTGCCCGCCGCCAGCCGCGCCAGGGGAACGCTGATGAGCAGCCCCACGAGCACCGGGATCACGGACTGCACCAGGTGGGAGCCCGCAAGCTCCAGGACCGTGGGCCAGTTGTTCGTCAGCCAGTTCACGGCCTCCGCCCCCGGTCCTCACGGGTGGAGCGCTGGTCCTCGATGGCGCGCATCACGGCATCGCCCGGGACCACACCGGCCACCGATCCGTCCTCGTGGACGGCCACGGCCTGCCCGGACGGCGAGGACAGCGCGGCGTCGAGCGCGGTGCGCAGGGAGTCGCCCGAGTGCCAGAGGGTCCCGCCCACACGCAGCTCCTCGTGCCCGGCGGCCTCACCGCTCTCGCGCACCGGGAGCCACCCCAGGGGATGCTGCCGCTCGTCCACCACGAGCACCCAGTCCGACGTCGCCGCCGCGCCGTCTCCCTGCCACGGCGCCGGGTTCTCCACCCCGGGACCCACCACGGTGCGCTCACCCGTGGTGGAGGACAGCACGGTCACGGGCTGCAGGGCCACGCTGGCGCTGTCGAAGCTGAGGGAGCGGAAGCCGCGGTCCCGGCCGATGAAGTCCGCCACGAAGTCGTCCGCCGGGGCCCGCAGCAGCTCCTCGGGTGTGGCGTACTGGGCCAGCCGGCCGCCCCGGGCGAAGACCGCCACGCGGTTGCCCAGCAGGACGGCCTCGTCGATGTCGTGGGTCACGAACACGATGGTGCGGTGCAGCCGCTTCTGCAGGTCCAGCAGCTCCTGCTGCAGGTCCTGGCGCACCACCGGGTCCACCGCGGAGAACGGCTCGTCCATGAGCAGGATGGGCGGATCCGCCGCGAGCGCCCGGGCCACGCCCACGCGCTGCTGCTGACCGCCGGAGAGCTGCGCCGGGTAGCGGGTGGCCAGGGACTCGTCCAGGCCCACCGAGCCCAGCAGCTCACGGGCGCTCGCCCGCGCCTCACGCTTGGAGACCCCGTTCAGCCGGGGCACCGTGGCGATGTTGTCCTCCACGGTCTTGTGCGGCAGCAGGCCCGACTGCTGCATCACGTAGCCCATGGAGCGGCGCAGCTGGGCGGCCGGGATGGTGGAGACGTCCTGCCCGTTGACCTCCACCACGCCGCCGGTGGGCTCCACCATGCGGTTGAGCATCCGCAGGGACGTGGTCTTGCCGCAGCCGGAGGGTCCCACGAACACCGTGAGGGACCCCGCGGGGACATCGAGGTTCAGGTCGTCGACCGCTGTGGTTCCATCCGGATAGACCTTGCTCACACCGCGATAGCGGATGGCCATGTCGGTCATGGGGTCCGTGTCCCTTCGTAGGCGTGGCCCTCATCATAGTCGGCGGCAACAATCAGCGTGCGAACTAATCGGTGCGTTCCGGGGCGAGGAGCTCGTCCGGGATCCGCTCCGCACCGGCCACGTCCGAGAGGAGGTGGCGGTCCACGGGGACGCCGCGGCGCAGCACGCTGATCCCGCCCCCGGACTCGTGGAGCACGCAGGCCACCTCCCCGTAGGAGCGCACACCGGCCCGGCGCAGGGCCCCGTGGAGCTCGGAACGGGTGATGTGGGCGCGCCGCAGCTCCGCCTCCTGCACCTCGTCCCCGACCATGAGCAGCCGGGTGGGGGCGTTGAACAGCCGCTGCAGCCGCGGGCGTGTCCCCAGCTGACCGAAGACCGCCTCCAGCAGGAACAGGGTGGCCAGCCCCAGCACACCGCTCGCGAGGGTGGGCGGGTGGCCCAGGATCACACGCCCGGCCACGGCGCCGAGCATCACGGTCACCACCACGTCGAACGTGGACATGGCCGAGAGCACCCGCTGGCCCAGCAGCCGGACGAACACCAGGAACACCACGTAGATCCCCGCTGCGGAGAGCACCACGCCCACCGCGTGCGGGAGCGTGATGCCGAGCTCCGCCCAGAGCCTCTCCCAGCCGCTCATGCCTGACTCCTGATCTCGAGGGGAACCGTGCGTTCGCCGGGAACGCTACCGGGCGTCGTCGTGGTCCGAGGTCGTGGCGGCGAACTGCGTCTCGTGCAGCTCCGCGTAGCGGCCGCCGCGCGCGAGCAGCTCCTCGTGGGTGCCCCGCTCGGCGATCCGACCGGCCTCGACCACCAGGATCTGGTCCGCCCGGCGGATGGTGGACAGCCGGTGGGCGATCACCACGGCGGTGCGACCGGACATGGCCTCGTCCAGCGCGGCCTGCACGTGGGCCTCGTTGGTGGAGTCCAGCGCGGAGGTGGCCTCGTCCAGGATGACCACGCGCGGGCGCGCCAGGAGCAGCCGGGCGATCGTGAGGCGCTGCCGCTCACCGCCCGAGAGCCGGTAGCCGCGCTCCCCCACCACGGTGTCCAGCCCGTCCGGCAGGGACGCGATGACGTGGCGCAGCCGCGAGCGCTCCAGAGCGTCCCAGACCTCCTCGTCGGTCACGCCCTCCCGCGCCACCGCGAGGTTGGCCCGGATGGTGTCGTGGAAGAGGTGCCCGTCCTGCATGACCATGCCCACGGTGTGGCGCAGGGACTCGAAGGTGGTGTCCCGCACGTCCTGACCGCCGATGCTCACCTCGCCGGAGTCCACGTCGTACAGCCGCGCCACCAGCTGGGCGATCGTGGACTTGCCGGCGCCGGAGGAGCCCACGAGCGCCACGGTGTGTCCTGGGGCCGCACGGAAGCTGACGTCGTGCAGCACCTCCTCACCGCCCCGGGAGTCGAGCACCGCGACGTCCTCCAGGGACGCGAGCGAGACCTTCTCCGCGGAGGGGTAGGAGAAGTTGACGTGGTCGAACTCCACGGCCACCGGACCCTCGGGCAGGGCGCGGGCGCTGGGGCTCTCTGCAATCAGGGGCTTGATGTCCAGCACCTCGAACACGCGCTCGAAGCTGACCACCGCGCTCATGATGTCCATGTGGGCGTTCGCGAGCATGGTCAGCGGTGTGTAGAGCCTGGTCAGCAGCATGCCCAGGGCCACCACGGAACCGGCGTCCAGGTGGCCCAGCAGCGCCTGGGTGCCACCCACGCCGTAGACGAGTGCCAGCGCCAGGGCGGAGACCAGGGTCAGCGCGGTCACGAAGGTGGTCTGCAGCATGGTGGAGCGGATCCCGATGCCGCGGACGTCCGCCGCACGGGCCGCGAACTCACGGGACTCCTCGGCGGGATCGCTGTAGAGCTTGACCAGGGTGGCGCCGCCCGCGGAGAAGCGCTCGGTCATGCGCGTGGACATCTGCGCGTTGTACTGCGCGGACTGCCGCTGAAGCGAGGCCAGCCTGCCGCCCATGGCGCGGGCGGGGACCAGGAAGATGGGGAGCAGCAGCAGGGACAGCAGTGTCACCTGCCACGAGATGGTCACCATGACCGCCACGGTGAGCACCAGGGACACCAGGTTGGACACCACGCCGGACAGCGTCCCGGCGAAGGCGCGCTGCGCGCCGATCACATCCGTGTTCAGCCGGGACACCAGCGCACCGGTGCGCGTCCGGGTGAAGAAGGCGAGCGGCATGGTCTGCACGTGGTCGTAGACGGCCGTGCGCAGGTCGTAGATGAGGCCCTCGCCGATGCGCGCGGACTGCAGGCGGCTCAGCAGGGAGAGCCCGGCGTCCGCCACGGCCACCACCGCGATGGCGATGGCCAGCCACACGACCACGGAGACGTCGTGACCGCCGGTGATGGCGTTGACCACGTCCCCGGCGAGCACCGGGGTCACGACCCCCAGCACCGCCAGCACCACGGACACCAGCACGAACGCGATCAGCGCCCGGCGGTGCGGCCGGGCGAACGTGGCGATCCGCTTGACGGTGTCCCAGCTGACCCGCCGGCCCTTGTTGTCCTGCCCGCTCATGGTCCGCCACATGGCCATGTGGGCGCTCTGCATGCTCACGCCGTCACTGTAGACCTGCGCTCAGACGTGCCCAGCAGTCCTCGCGACCACCCCGTCCGTCACGGACTGGGCAGGGTCAGTGGCCCTTCAGTGGGCATGCTGTTCACGCCGGGATGGAGACTTTCCGGGGGACCGCACGGCACGAGCGGCCATGGCGCTGGGCCCGTCAGTCCAGACCCAGCACGCTGCGGGCGTTGTCGCCGCAGTTGAGTGCGCGGCCGATCTCCCGCAGCTGCGCCACCTGCTCGGTGCTCAGCCGGTCGAAGACGATCTCCCGGACGTGGCGCACGTGGGCCGGCGCGGCCTCCTTGACGCGCTCGAGGCCCGCCGGGGTGATCTCCGCGATCACCACGCGCCGGTCGTCCTGACGTCCCTGCCGGGTGACGAGCCCGTCCCGCTCCATCCGGGCGACAATGCGCGAGAGCCGCGACTGCGAGGTGTTCGTGGCCGTGGCCAGTGCGGACATCTTGTGCTGACGCCGCGGTGCTTCCGAAAGCATGGCGAGCACCAGGTACTCCGCCAGGGACATGTCCTCCTCGGTGCGCAGCTGGTTCTCCACGCGCCCCGGCAGACGGAACATGATCGACACGAGCGCGAGCCACGCCTCCCGCTCGTCCTCGGACAGCCACTTCGTCTCAGTCATGGCAAGGATTGTAGTAAGCAAAGATTGCCGCTGCAAATGTTTCTGACCCGGGGCCGCACCCGGACGTTGGCCGCGTCCGCGCTCCTCAAAGACGGCGCGTAGCCTGGTGGGCGAGGGATTCGCCCCGGCCGGCACCCCCCAGATCCGACCGCCTGCCCGGGCCCCCGCCGCCGGACCCGGCAGACGGACGGCATCGCGCGCCCCCGGGCGCAGACACACGAGGGAGAGCACCAGAGCATGACCCAGCAGCACGACGCCGCCCGCACCCTCACCCGGCGGACCCTCGCCAAGGGCGCCGCGTGGTCGGTTCCGGTCATTGCGGCGGCGTCGGTTGCGCCGGCGCTTGCCGCGTCCAGCCAGTGCCAGCCCGCGCTCCGGTTCAGCGGGGGCATGTTTTACGACTTCGGCACCATCGATTCCGGCACGGGGAGGACCAATCAGTACCTGACCCTGGGAGGTCAGACCTACGTGGACAACCTCCCACCCGGAGTAATCGTCACGGACATCAGCTACACCTTCTGGATGGAGAACCGACAGGGGCAGGACAGTAGCGGCCCGGGGGTGTTCTGGATGGGAAACTCCACCGCTAGCACGCGCAACACATGCTCGAACGGGACCTGCAATGCCTCTTGGTCCCCCACATCTGGCAGTGGATTCCGGTCACGGGTCACCAACACCGTCAACAACACGACTGTTGAACACCCAAATGCTGGCCCGCTGCCTTCGTGGGATGTCAACATGTTCTGGTCAGCCGCCCAGGACACCGGAAACCGGTACAAGGTCGACTCTCAGACTGGGTGCAGGAATTTTGATTCAGGACCTTCTGGCCGGTTCCGCGTGGATTACACAGGGGTGGTAGCCCTCACCACGGCCGATGTGCGCAACGGCAAGAAGAGAATTCGGTCATTCGCGGAAGTCACGGCCACTTTGAACACGGGTCAGAAACTCACCAAGTCCTACCCCGTGGTCTATACAGGCTGATCTACCCCCTCCCCACTCCCTCATAATGGACCCCATGGATTCCCACGCCACCTGGCCCGCGCCCGTCACCGTGAACGACCGGGGGTTCGACGCCGCCGCGCTGCGCCAGCTGAGGAAGGCGCCCTCTCCTGCGAGCGGCGACGAGGCGGGGCGGCCCCACGCGTCGTCGAGCACGGAGGCCGGGGAGACGGGCGTGGCGGCGGCCGAGTCGGCTGGTTCCCACGAGAGCGCGGTGACGTCTGCCGAGGCGGGCAGCGGGGCGGCGTCGTCGGACGGCGCGGCGGCGGACGGCCCCGGTGGCAGCGCACCTGCCGCGCGGAAACCGCCCGTGGGCGAGCGTCTGGTGGCGTCCCTGCTGCTCGTGATCCCGCTGGTGTCCGCGCTCGTGATCGTGCTGAGCGGAATGCGCTTCGCGGACACCCGCAACGGGCTGTGGCTGGGGGTCATCGCCGTGGTCCTGGTGGCCGCGGCGCTGTCCTGGGTGGCCGTGCTGCGCCGCTCCTTCGCCAAGGCGCAGGGACACCTGGCCGCGCGGCTGCCCGGCGTGATCGGCTACGGCGTGGGCATCGTCCGCGAGCTGGACGTGGAGTCGCCCTTCGACGAGAACGGCGTCTCGGACACCGTGACCGCGCACCTCACCGTGCGCGTGAACCCCGCACAGGGCCCCGCGTTCACCGGCACCCTGGATGCCGTGTACGCCGTGGCGGACGCGGAGAAGCTCGCGGTGGGCTCCCACGGCCCGGTGCGCTACCTGCGCTCGGACCCGGAGAACACGGTCAGCATCGAAACCCGCCTGCCCGCGGAGAAGGTGCAGCAGATCTACCGTGCCGCCGCGATGAACTGACCACCGACCGTCCCTGCGGGGGAGGAGGGCCCCGTCTCTCGCCCCTCGCCGGAGGAGGACTGACGGCGGGCCGGGCGCGAACGCGCCCGCCGTGACGAGCTGGCCCGGGTGACAACCGGTGATGGCGGGACGGCCGCCGGCCCGGGTCCGGACTCTGCGAGAGCAGTTCCGGAGTGGGAACGGTCCTGGCCGACGCCGCTCAGAACTCGGCGCGGTCCCTGGCGGGGGCTGCGGAGGGACGGACCGCCGAGGAACCGCCCTGCGCGGACGTCCCCGCCGATGCTGCGGAGCGCCCGGAGACCGAGTGCTGGGCGCGTGCGGGGGCGACGACGTCGTGCTGGTCGGTCTCCGGCTCCGAGTCCTCGACCACGCGGGTGCCGGTGCGGCGAGCGCGCGCGGGGAGGTCGTCGATCGCGGTGATGCTCACAGCCATGACGTTGAGGGCGATCCCCAGGATGGTGAGGATCCACGCGAGCACCGCCAGCGAGCCCACGGCGCACAGCAGCCCGATCACCACCAGGGCCACGGACGTGAGGTAGGCGGGGGTCTTGACACGCTGGAAATCGAACTTCATGGATCCATTTCACCACGTTTCCCTGACCGCCCCGCCCGGTCGTGGGACAGCTGGGGGAACTTCACCCACAACTTAACTGCTTGTCAGACCCGGCCACCGCGCAGTTGACTGGGAGGTAGTTGTCAACGAAAGGATTCAGTAACGATGTCCAAGAACCAGACCCTCCAGCTCAATGACGGAAACACCATCCCGCAGTTCGGCTTCGGCGTGTGGCAGGTGGACGCGGACGTGGCGGAGGACGTGGTGAGCCAGGCCCTCAAGATCGGCTACCGCCACATCGACACCGCCAAGATCTACGGCAACGAGGAGGGCGTGGGCCGCGCGATCGCCAGCAGCGGCATTCCGCGCGAGGAGCTCTTCGTGACCACCAAGCTGTGGAACGACGACCAGGGCTACGAGTCCACCCTCGAGGCCATGGACAAGTCCCTGGAGCGCCTTGGCCTGGACTACGTGGACCTCTACCTCATCCACTGGTCCCAGCCGGAGAAGGGCAAGTACCTGGAGACCTGGAAGGCCTTCCAGGAGATCAAGGCCTCCGGCAAGGCCCGGTCCATCGGTGTCTCGAACTTCACGGAGAAGGCGTTGCAGGACGTGCTGGACACCGGGGTGGCCCCCGCCGCGCACCAGATCGAGCTGCACCCCTACTTCAACCAGCAGGCCCTGCGCGAGCTGGGTGCCCAGCACGGCATCGTCACCGAGGCGTGGTCCCCGCTGGGCCAGGGCAAGGCGGACCTCCAGGACGAGACCATCGGGAAGATCGCCGGGGCGCACGGCGCCACCCCCGCCCAGGTGGTCATCGCGTGGCACCTGGCCATCGGCAACGTGGTGTTCCCCAAGTCCGTGACCCCTGAGCGCATCCAGGAGAACTGGGACGCACAGAAGCTCACGCTCACCCCGGAGGAGATCGAGCAGATCAACGGCCTGACCCGTGACAACGGCCGCATCGGCCCGGATCCCGCGGACTTCAACGACTGACTCCGCACGGTTCGCGACTGCCGTGTGACGAAGCCCCCGGGTGTCCTGCCTCACAGGAACCCGGGGGCTTCGTCCTGTGCGTCGGAAAGCAGTTCCCCGGGCATCCGGGTGCATCATGGTGACCCATGAGTCACAGCACACCAGGCAGCGGCCTCACCGGCAACGCGCCGAACGATCCGAACCCGACCATCGACCCGCACAACCCCGCGGGCAGAAGAACCTTCTTCGGTCAGCCCGGCATGCTGGCCAACCTCTTCTCCGTGGAGATGTGGGAGCGCTTCTCCTTCTACGGCATGCAGGCCCTCGTCCTGTTCTACATGTACTACCCGGCGGCGGAGGGTGGTCTCGGCCTCGACCAGGGTGTGGCGACAGGCATCGTGGGCGCCTACGGCGGCACCGTGTACCTGTGCTCCATCCTGGGCGGCTGGGTGGCCGACCGTCTGATCGGCTCCGAGCGCACCATGCTCGCCTCGGCGGTGCTGATCATGGTCGGCCACATCGCCCTGGCACTGATCCCCAGCGTGCCCGGTCTGGCCATCGGCCTGCTGTGCGTGGCCGTGGGTTCCGGTGGTCTGAAGACCACGTGCGTGAACCTGGTGGGCACGCTCTACGAGCGCGACGACCCGCGCCGTGACGCCGGCTTCTCCATCTACTACATGGGCGTCAACATCGGCGCCCTGTTCGGGCCGCTGCTCACGAGCTTCGCGTGGGGCACCTGGGGCTTCCACGCCGGCTTCGGCATCGCCGCCTTCTTCATGGCGCTCGGCCTGGTGCAGTACTTCCTCACCCGCAAGGGCCTGCCGGACTCCGTGCACACGGTGGCCAACCCCCTGCCCCGCTCGCAGTACGGCAAGTGGATCGGGATCGCCCTGGGCTTCGTGGTCGTGGTCCTGGTGCTGCTCTTCACCGGGATCCTCAACCCCGGCAACCTGTCCGGCGCCGTGGTCCTCATCTCTCTCGTGGCGGCCATCGCCCTGTTCGCCATCATGCTGAAGGACAAGGGGCTCTCCCCCGAGGAGCACTCCCGGGTGGTCGCCTTCATCCCCCTGTTCATTGCCACAGCGGCATTCTTCGCCCTGTTCCAGCAGCAGTTCACCGTGCTGGCCGTCTACGCGGACACCCGCCTGGACCTGAGCCTCTTCGGCATGGAGTTCAAGCCGTCCGCGGTCCAGTCCATCAACCCCGTGTTCATCATCCTGTTCGGCATGGTGTTCGCGGGCGTGTGGACCAAGCTCGGAACGCGCCAGCCCAGCACCCCGGTGAAGTTCGGCATCGCCCTGCTGCTGATCGGTGCGGCGTTCCTGCTCTTCATCACCCAGGCGGACACCGCGTCCGTGTTCGTGGGCTGGATCGTGCTGATCCTCCTCGTTGCCACCCTGGGCGAGCTCTTCCTCTCCCCGGTGGGGCTGTCCCTGGCCACCAAGCTGGCACCGCGGAGGTTCCCGGTGCAGATGGTTGCCCTGTACAACCTCTCGGTGGCGCTGGGCACTGCACTGTCCGGCTCGCTGGCCGAGTTCTACAGCCGCGAGAACGAGGTCGCCTACTTCGGCACCATGGGCGCGGTCACCATCGTCCTCGGTGTGGTCATGCTGCTGACCGCCAAGCCCATCCTCAGGATGATGCGCGGCATCCGCTGATCCAGCTCGTCGCGTGAGAGCGCGTCCCGCCCCACCCAGGGCGCGGGGCGCGCTCTTTCCACTCCTGCCGCAGTGCCCCCTGCGGCGCGCAGCATCCCTTAGGGTTACCTGTACGCAATGAGCCGCAGATCACAGGTCGAACCCCCGAGCGGGTGAACCGTGCGCGGCCGCACTCTGGTCGATCCGCGGAGGACAACATGAGCAGTTCAGCTACGCCGAACGGCGCCGCACCGGCGTCGTCGGCCACGGGCCGTGACACGGCCGCAGCCGGGGGCACGGACCCCTCGGGAGAGAACCACGAACTCAAGCGGGTGATGGGCCCAGGCCTGCTCCTGCTGTTCATCGTGGGCGACATCCTGGGCACCGGCGTCTACGCCCTGACCGGCAACATCGCCGGTGAGATCGGCGGCGCCGCGTGGGCCCCCATCCTCGTGGCGTTCGTGGTGGCCACCATCACCGCGTTCTCGTACCTGGAACTCGTGACCAAGTACCCGGGCGCCTCCGGTGCGGCGCTCTACACGCACAAGGCCTTCGGCATCCACTTCCTCACCTTCCTGGTGACCTTCGCGGTGCTGTGCTCCGGACTGACCTCGGCCGCCACCGCGTCGAGCACCGTGGCGGCGAACTTCGCCAAGGGCTTCCACCTGGACCTGAGCCCGTTCGGCATCACCCTCGTGGCCGTGGGCTTCATGGCCCTGCTCGCACTCGTCAACCTGCGCGGCGTCTCCGAGTCCGTGAAGCTCAACGTGGTGCTCACCGTCATCGAGCTCACCGGCCTGCTGATCGTGATCCTCGTGGGCTTCTGGGCGGCGTTCCAGGGCAACGCGGACTTCAGCCGCACCATGATCTTCGAGACCGCCGAGGACAAGAACATGTTCCTGGTGCTCTCCTCGGTGACGTCCCTGGCGTTCTTCTCCTTCGTGGGCTTCGAGGACTCCGTCAACATGGTCGAGGAGACCAAGGATCCCACCCGCAACTTCCCGCGGGTCATGCTGTTCGGGCTGTGCATCACGGGCGTCATCTACGTGGTGGTGTCCCTGTTCACCGTGGCGATCGTTCCCATCGGTCAGCTCAGCGAGTCCACCACCCCGCTGCTGGACGTGGTCAAGATCGGTGCGCCCAACATCCCGATCGACACCATCTACCCGTTCCTCACCATCTTCGCGGTGGCGAACACCGCGCTGATCAACATGCTCATGGCCTCGCGCCTGCTCTACGGCATGGCCAAGCAGGGTGTCATCCCCGGGTTCCTGTCCAAGGTCCTCCCCGGGCGCCGCACGCCCTGGACGGCCATCCTCTTCACCACCGCGCTGGGCATGCTGCTGATCGTGATCGTGAACAACATCATGGGCAAGAGCACCGCGTCCGCGCTCGGTGGCACCACGGCCCTGCTCCTGCTGGGCGTGTTCACCGTGGTCAACGTGGCCGCCATCATCCTGCGCCGCGACCGCTCCCAGGAGGGCCACGACTACTTCCACGCGCCGCGCGTGCTCCCCTACCTGGGTGCCGTCACGTGCGCGTTCCTGCTGGGCCCGTGGGCGCAGGACACCATCGAGTACCAGATCGCCCTGGTGCTGATCGCCCTCGGCGTGGTGCTGTGGCTCGTGAACTTCCTCTACGCCCGCCTGTTCACGGGGCGCCGCACGCGCTTCCAGCACCCCGAGGACATCGCCCACCTCGAGGACGTGGACCGCTGAGGTCCCCGGCCCACCCCAGAACCCACCACGTCACGGACCAGGAGACCCCATGAACATCGTTGTCGGATACCTGCCCACCCCCGCCGGGCGCGCCGCGCTGCGTGCCGCCATCGACGAGGCCAAGCTGCGTGCCGCGGACCTCGTGGTGGTCCAGGGCCACCACACCAAGCGGTGGGGCCGCCACACTGGTCCGGAGGAGACCGAGACCGCAGTGAGGGAGGACCGCGCCGCGCTGGACGCGAGCGGCGTCGCCTACGAGCTGATCCCCATGGCGGACGACGCCGACCCGGCGGACGTCATCCTCGACGTCACCGACCGCACGCACACCACGCTGCTGGTGATCGGCACCCGCCGGCGCACGCCGGTGGGCAAGCTCATCATGGCGCCCACCACCCAGCGTCTGCTGCTCGAGGCCGGGTGCCCCGTGCTGTGCGTGAAGGCCGAGTACACGCAGGACTGACACGCCGCTGGACTCCCCCGGGAAATACCCCGGGACGTCCACGGCGGCGCTGAGGGCCGTGCGACGGGTGCACGCCGCGAGTGCTTCCCGAGACCGGGGCTGCTGCGGGCACATCTCAGACTCCGCGCGCAGGACCGCACGACGACGGCGGGCCGAACCTCCCAGAGGTTCGGCCCGCCGTTCGTCGTGGGCGCGCGCACACCATGTCCTGACGCGTCCGCCAATGCTCAGCGCGGGCCCACCCGCCACCGGCAGTGGGCGCGCGAGGGGGGCGCAGGGATCAAGCCGCTCGGTCCGAGCGCCGCGGATCGTGGGTGTCGGAGGATCCCGTGACGCGGCGGGCCGTGGAGCCGTGCGCCTCGGTGGGAACCGCCGCCCGGGTCGCGGCACGGCGCGAGTCTGGTGCCTCGAGGGACACGCCCACCTGCTGCCACGAGAAGCCGTACGCCAGGGCGGGGACCACCTTGTTGGCCACGGCGGTTCCCACCATCACCCCGGCCCAGGCCACCGGCAGGGCGGCCAGGACGTCGAGGGGGTAGTGGGCCCCCGAGTACACGCGGGCGGCACCGACCACGGCCACCCCGAGGGTGCCCCACAGCAGCACGTTGCGCCGGGTCCGCCGGCGCGCGGCCACGAAACCGAGGGCGAGGACGATGGCGACCAGGGCACCCGTGTGGGACGAGGGGAAGGATGTGGATCCCGCAACCACTTCCAGTGGATCGCCGGACACCGCCGGCCGGGGACGTTCCACGAGCACTTTCACGAGCCCCACCGCGCCCCAGCCCGCGAGCGCGGTGATGGCGAACCCCGTGGCGTCGAGGGGGCGGCGTCGGATCACGGCCAGCCAGCCGATGACGGCCGCGATGATGAGAACCACCCCGCCGTTGGACAGCGTGAACTGCACCAGGGTGGCGATGCCGTCCAGAAGGACGTTGCGATGCTGGGAGAGCCCCTCGAGCAACGCGGTCTCCCCGTCGGTCACCTGCGGTGAGAGCACCAGCAGACGACCGATTGTCGCTGTCAGCAGCACCACGACCAGAGGAACGGCCACGCGGTGACGCAACTGCGGCAAGTGCCACGGGGACCCGCCCGGCGAGGGGGAAGTGTACTGCGCCGGATTGGTCATACAGCAATGGTGACACGAGACACCGTGTGAATCCTGGTGTCGGCGTGTCGTGCTCCGCGTGGCGCCAGCAGACGCTCGTTTCACGTGAAACAGCTTGTGAAAAGGCTACCCATAAGCATTGCATGTCTTCTACGCCATATTAGACGCCCGCTCCCGCGGGCCCCTTCCCGGCACCGGAGGACTTCCGCCCCACTTTCGCCCGGACTTCGTGTTCGTTGCCCGAACGTTGACTACACTCAGGCCACCACGAGCATTCGAGAAGGGAAGAGACGATGACGTCCTCACCCACGGCGCGGCCCGCGGAGCGCCCGGCCACGGGTCGGCTCCGTCCACCGCGTCCATCCCCCGTCGAGAGCCCCGACGAGGCGGAGTCCAACGCCGCGCGGGCCGACACCGCGGCACGGGTCGCCAGTCCCACCGCCCCGGGATCGCAGACGGCCCTGCGCGTGGCCAACCGGCGACGAGTGGTGGACGCCGTGCGCGAACTGGGGGCCGTGACCCAGGCGAGGATCGCGCGGGAGACGGCCCTGGCGCCGTCGACCGTCTCGTCGATCGTCAAGGAGCTCACCCGGTGCGATCTGCTGGCCGTGGAGCCGGATCACGGGGGACGCAGGGGTCAGAATGTGCGGTTCAGCCCCCGCGCCGGGCACCTGCTGGGGGTGGACGTGGGACACCGCCACGTGGCCGTGGCCGTGGCGGACCTCAACGTGGAGATCCTCGCCCGGAAGCGCTGCGAGCTGCCGCCCGACCACGGAGCCGCCGAGGTCCTCGAGACCGCGCGCCGCATGGCCGACGAGCTGCGGGACGAGCTCGGGATCTCCGCTCAGCGCTTCCTGCAGGCCGGGATCGCGGTGCCCGCTCCCGTGGCCGAACGAGGGCGGGAGCTGGACTCCGCGGCCATCCTGCCCCGCTGGGCGGGAATGGACGTCCAGGATCTGGCATCCCGGGTGCTGGACTGCCCCGTGGTCCTGGAGAACGACGCGAATGCCGGCGCGGTCGGCGAGCACTCCCTCGGTGCCGGGCGGGACGTGCGCGACATGGCCTACCTGAAGGTCTCCCACGGGGTGGGTGCGGGGCTGGTCCTGGGAGGTCGGCTCTACCGCGGCGCCACGGGCTCCGCCGGGGAGATCGGCCACGTCACCCTGGACGAACGGGCCGGGCTCTGCCGCTGCGGGAACAGGGGCTGCCTCGAGACCTTCGTGTCCTCCGCCGCCGTGCTCGGTCTGGTGCACTCGTCGGGACGCCCGCTGGAGACGGTGCCGGACGTGGTGGACGCGGCCCTCGCGGGAGACCCGGGCTGCACCCGGGTGGTCGCGGATTCCGGGGGACTCATCGGCGGGGCCGTGGCCCAGCTGTGCAACCTGCTCAACCCGCAGCTCGTGGTCGTGGGCGGGGACCTCGCCCGCGCCGGGGACCTGCTGCTCGAACCGCTGCGACGGGCCGTGGAGAAGTACACCCTGCAGCGCGGGGACCGGGTGCGGATCACCACGTCCGAGCTGGGCCCGTTGGCGCACCTGACCGGCGCGCTGCTGCTCGCCCGGGCGGGGACCCCGCTCCCCGTGTGAGCCACCCGGTCCCGCCGGGTGGCTGTGGCCGGCCCGCGGTGCCTCCGCCCACGGGGCCCGGCGCGAGAGACCTCCGCGGGGCCTGATGCGATGTGGTGCGTCCGCCCTCTGAGCCGGAGCAGACATGACGCGCCGTTGTGTTCGACTCATGGACATTCTGTGATGCGAGTCCTACGCTGGGGTCACCGTCCACACCGGCGGCCGCTCCACATGCCTCCACGGTCACGGAGGCCCGGTCCTCGCCGACCGCGCCCCCTGGTCCCGCGCGTCCAGCTGTGCACGGCGGACGGCGGGGCACGGTATCCACCGAGCGTTGAAATTCACGACAGCAAGGGAGCTGTGGGATGAGCCAAGCGGCGCAAGCACACCCGACGGAACACCACCAGACGAACACCGCGGCGGTGGTTCGCATCACCACCGTGGCCGCCTTCGGTGGCCTCCTCTTCGGATACGACTCCGCCGTGATCAACGGCGCCGTCTCCTCGATCCAGTCCACCTTCGACGTGGGCCCCGGACCGCTCGGCTTCGCCGTGGCCGCCGCCCTGCTGGGTGCTGCGGTGGGTGCCTTCTTCGGCTCCCGCATCGCGGACCGCACGGGCCGCATCCCCGTCATGAAGGTCGCGGCCCTGCTGTTCCTACTCTCCGCGATCGGCTGCGGTCTCACGCAGTCCATCGAGTGGCTCATCTTCTGGCGCGTGATCGGCGGCGTGGGCGTAGGCGTGGCCTCCGTGATCGCTCCCGCCTACATTGCCGAGGTCTCCCCCGCCCACCTGCGCGGGCGGCTGGGGTCCCTGCAGCAGATGGGCATCGTGCTGGGCATCTTCCTGTCCCTGCTCGTGGACGCCCTGCTCGCCAACTGGGCCGGCGGAGCCTCCCAGGAGCTGTGGCTCGGGCTGGCCGCGTGGCGCTGGATGTTCCTGATCATGGCCGTCCCCGCCCTCCTCTACGGCATCGGCTCCTTCCTGATCCCGGAATCCCCGCGCTTCCTGGTGGCTGCCGGCCGCGAGGACGAGGCGCGCAGCGTGCTGTCCCGGATCCACGGTGACGACGCCGTGGACGTGCGCGTGGACAAGATCCGCACCACCGTGAACAACGAGCGCAAGCCGCGCTTCTCCGATCTGCGCGGTTCCATGGCCGGGCTCAAGCCCGTGGTCTGGGTGGGCATCGGCCTGGCCGCCCTGCAGCAGTTCGTGGGCATCAACGTGATCTTCTACTACTCCAACACGCTGTGGGAGTCCGTGGGGTTCAAGGAGTCCGACTCCTTCGCCATCTCCGTGGCCACCTCCGTGGTCAACGTGCTCGTGACCATCGTGGCCATCTTCCTGGTGGACAAGGTGGGGCGGCGCCCGCTGCTGCTCGTGGGCTCCGGCGGCATGGCCGTGACCCTTGCTGCGATGTCCTTCGTCTTCGCCACCGCCGGCAAGGAGATGGTGGACGGTCAGCTCACCCCGGTCCTCGGCCCCGTGGCGGGCCCGGTGGCTCTCGTGGCGGCCAACCTCTTCGTGGTGTTCTTCGGCGTCTCCTGGGGCCCGCTCATGTGGGTGCTGCTCGGCGAGATGTTCCCCAACCACATCCGCGGTGCGGCTCTCGCCGTGGCCGGCGCGGTGCAGTGGCTCGCCAACTGGGCCGTGACCGTCTCCTTCCCCACCATGTCCAACAACTCGCTGGGCCTGACGTACGGGATCTACGCGTTCTTCGCCGTGGTGTCCCTGGTGTTCACCATCAAGATGGTGCGCGAGACCAACAACGTGGAGCTCGAGGACATGCACGACTGACCTGTTCCCCCGCACCACACCGTCCGCCCCGGCCTGCACCTGCGCAGACCGGGGCGGACGGCGTCCGCGGCCCTGTCCGTGTCGCATGCTGGACGCATTTCCGTGCGCTTTCCTGCCGTCGGGTATTTTGCGAAGAACACTCGTGGGCGCTGCGGCCTTCCGGTCCCGGCGCCCGTCCTGACGGCGAAAAGAGACCTTCCCATGACGCAGCCAACCGCCACCGCAGCTCCGGGCCGTATGTCCGCCGGGCACGTGATCGTCGAGTCCCTCGCGGCGCACGGCGTGGAGCGCGCGTACGTGGTCCCCGGGGAGAGCTACCTGGACGTTCTCGACGGCCTGCACGACTCCTCCATCGAGACGGTGGTGTGCCGCCACGAGGGCGGAGCGGCGTACATGGCGGAGGCGGACGGGAAGATGAACCAGGTCCCCGGGGTGGCCATGGTGACCCGCGGCCCCGGTGCGGCCAATGCGCACGTGGGCCTGCACACCGCGTGGCAGGACTCCACCCCCATGGTGCTGTTCGTGGGGCTGATCCCGTTCGAGCACCGGGAGAAGGAGGCCTTCCAGGAGTTCGACCCGCACCAGTGGTTCGCCTCGGGCGCCAAGCGCGTGATGGTGCTGGACCACGCGGAGCGCGCCTCCGAGTACGTGGCCGAGGCCATGTTCGCGGCCCGTTCAGGACGGCCCGGTCCCGTGGTGGTGGGGCTCCCGGAGGACGTCATCACCCGTGAGATCGACGCCACGCTGCACCCGGAGATCCCCGTGGCCGGCGGCGGCATGACCGTGGACGACTGGAAGGCCCTCGAGGCCGCGCTGCAGCAGTCCATGAAGCCCCTGTTCGTGTTCGGCGGCAACGACTGGAGCACGGAGGGCGCCGAGCGGTTCACTCAGTGGCTCGAGGAGCACCACATCCCGGCCGCCGCCGAGTGGCGCTGCGAGGGCACAGTGCCCTTCGGATCCCCCTCCTACGTGGGCCCCATCGGGTACGGGCGCCCCAAGCCCACGTTCGACCTCATGGAGGAGACCGATCTGCTGGTCTTCGTGGGCACGGTCCCCGGAGACGTGATCACCAACGGGTTCCTGGTGCGCCAGGACTGGTCCAAGAAGAACTTCATCGTGACCATGGATCCCTCCATGCGCGGTCGTTCGGGCGCCGTGACCTACCAGATCGTGGCCAAGCCGGACGTGTTCGTGAGGGACCTGGTGCGGATGAACCTTCCGGTCAAGGACTCGTGGCGGGACTGGTGCCACCGCATGCGGCAGCAGCAGGTGGACTTCTGCACGCCCCAGCCGTGGCCCGAGCAGGACGGCCCCGCCACCATGGACGCCGTGATGACCGAGCTGACGCGGACCCTCCCGGAGGACGCCATGGTCACCTTCGGGGCGGGTGAGCACACCAACTGGGCGCACCGCTACTTCCCCACCAACGGGTACGCGTCCATGATCTCCGCGCGCAACGGGTCCATGGGGTACTCGGTGCCCTCCGCGGTGGCGGCATCGCTGAACTTCCCGGGCCGCCGGGTGATCTCGATCGCCGGGGACGGCGAGTTCCTGATGAACGGGCAGGAGCTGGCCACGGCCGCCCAGTACGGCGCCACCCCGCTCGTGATCGTGATGGACAACCAGGAGTACGGCACCATCCGCACCCACCAGGAACGCCAGTACCCGGGTCACGTGTCCGGGACGCAGCTGAAGAACCCAGACTTCGCGGCCATGGCCGCCGCGTTCCACGGCGTGGGCATCCGGGTGGAGTGGCAGTCGGAAATCCCCGGGGCGCTGGAGCGGGCATACCGGGCCATCGACGAGGACCACACGTTCGCGGTGATCCACGTGGTCGTGGAGCAACGCCAGAAGGCATACTGATCCGCACATAAATACAGGTCAGCAAGGCATCACGACGCCGCCGCGAGCCTCCCTGCGAGGCTCGCGGCGGCGTCGTCGTCAGCGCAGCGGGTGCTCCGCCTGGTCCCGGTGCATCCGGCCCACGACGACCGCCACGACACCCAGGGCGGGGGTCAGCAGGGCCACGCCCCAGAAGATGGCCTCGGGTGGGACCACCTGCGAGACCGGGCCCGCCACGGCCATGGAGATGGGCATGAGCAGCAGGGACACGAAGAAGTCCAGGGAGGAGATCCGCCCGAGCATGTGCGAGGGGACCCGACGCTGCAGCAGGGTGCCCCAGATGACCTGGCCCGCCCCGCCGGTGGCGCCGAACACGCACAGCGCGCCCGCCATGACCCACCACGAGCCGGTCATTCCCACCAGGCCGAAGGGCAGCGTGCCGAAGCCCCAGAGCCAGATCATGGTGGTGAGATACTTCCGCGGCAGCTGGAGGGAGGCCATCACGCTGGAGCCCACCGCCGTGGAGATGCCGTAGAGACCCAGCATGGCGCCGTAGTCCGCCACCGTGCCCCCCAGCCGGTCCACCACGAGGAACGGGACGAGCACCTCGAGCGGACCCATGAACATGAAGATTGCACTCATGGCCCAGAGCAGGGTCCACAGCAGCCACGGTGTGCGCACGCAGTACTGGAAGCCCTCCAGCATCTCGCGCAGCATCGAGGACTGCGACGCCGCCGCGTCCTGCGCGCCGTCACCGCCCCGCTCCGGGAGCCGCAGCCGCAGCATGAACACGAGCGCCACGGCGTGGCACACGGCGATGGCCAGGACAGAGGCCCCGGGCAGCGCCAGACCGGTGAGCGCACCGCCCACGGCGGGGCCTGCCGCGAGCTGCAGCAGGGGGCGGGCCGTGCCCTCCACGCCGTTGGCCGCGAGCAGCTGGTGGACCGGCAGAATCCGGGGCAGCGCGGCGGAGTAGGCCGGGTAGAAGAAGCCCACGGCCCCGGAGAACACGAAGGCCGCAACGCCCAGGTGCCACAGGGCGAGGGTGTCCGTCCAGGTGAGGACCACGATGGTCGTGGCCGTGACCAGGTTGGTGACCTCCACGCACCGAAGGATCACCGTCAGTCGGAACCTGTCCGCAGCCACTCCCCCCACGAGCACGAAGACGACCATTCCCACGGCCCCTGCCGCCGTGACCAGGGACAGGTCCACGGCCGATCCCCCGAGCTCCATGACCCGGGCCACCATGGCCACGGCCCACAGCCCGGACCCGAACACGCTCACGCCCATGGCCAGGGCGAGCACCGTGTAGGCGCGCGAGGAGAAGGGGGCGAGGGCCCGGGGAAGTTTCACCGTCACAGGCTATCGGCAGCCGGAGACGCCCCGCGTGTGAGCCGGAACTCACCATGGCGTAGCGTGCAGAGTGACCAGCACACCTGCACCGATCCGAAGGAGCACCATGCGCGCCACCCACGTCCCCAGCCCCGGAACCGTCGTGGTGAAGCAGTGGCCCGATCCCGAGGCCACGCAGGACGGCGAGTTCGTGGTCAAGATGGTCGCGGCGTCGGTGTGCGGCTCCGACCTGCACTCCGTGCTGCACGGGACGCTCCACCCGCGGGGCCCCGAGCTCCCCGGCTACCCGGGTCACGAGGGAGTGGGCGTGGTCACGGAGTCCCGCTCGGAGAAGTTCCCCGAGGGCACCGCGGTGCTGTGCCTCGCGCCCGGGGAGCTCGGCGGCGCCTTCGCCGAGTACATGCTCCTGGACGAGGACCACGCGGTGGCGCTGCCCCCGGAGGTGGACCCCACGGACCTCACCGAGATGCGGCGCTACCTCATGGCCCAGCAGATGGGCACCTGCATCTACGCCATGAACCTCTACTGGCCCACCGAGGTGCCGCCCCGGCGTGCCGGGACCTGTGTGGTCATGGGAGCGGGTTCCGCGGGGCTGTTCTTCCTGCAGGACGCCCTGCGGCGGGGCTTCGAGCAGGTGATCGTCTCCGACAAGGAGGAGTCGCGGCTCGAGATCGCCCGGCAGCTGGGTGCCCGCACCGTGCACGTGCCGCACGAGGAGCTGACGGCCGTGGTCTCCGAGGCCACTGGCAACACGGGTGCGGACCTCGTCATCGAGGCCGTGGGCTCGGACGCCCTGCGCGCGGAGGCCGTGGAGATCGTGGCCGACCGCGGAATCGTCGGGTGGTTCGGCCTCTACGAGAGCTTCGAGTCCGCACCCGTGCCGGTCTACGAGGTCTTCCGCAAGTCGGTCCGGCTCCAGGGCTCCGTGGCCGCCCAGTCCGAGCCCGGTCTCGTGTCCTTCCACGAGGCCGTCCGGCGCATCCGGGACGGCGAGGTCACCGTGGACTACTGCCTGGGCCCCGTGCACCCGCTCGAGGAGACCATCGACGTGCTGCGCACGGCCGAGCGCGGCGGGGACGGCCACGTGAAGTTCACGATCGTGCCGTAGGCCCCGCGCGGGTCAGCTCTGCACGCTCCTGCCCCGCATACTCGTGATGATCTGGACGGCCACCGGGATCAGCGAGAGGAGCACAATCAGGATGGCGATCAGGTCCACGTGGTCCCGGATCAGCGGGATGCCGCCCAGCAGGGAGCCCGCCACCACCATGATGGTGACCCACAGGAAGCCGCCCAGCACGTTCCAGCCCACGAACTGCCGGTAGGGATGGCGTGCGGCCCCCGCCACGAGGGGCACGTAGGTCCGCACGATCGGCACGAAGCGCGCGAGCACGATCGACCGGCCCCCGTACTTGTGGAAGAAGTCCTCGGTCTGGCGCAGGTACGCGGTCTTCAGGAACCGGGCGTCGTCCTTGAAGAATCGCCGCCCGTACCGGTGCCCCAGGAAGTACCCCACCTGGTCTCCGGCCACCGCGGCGATGAACGGCACCAGGATCATGAGCCACAGCGGAATGTTCAGCGCCTCGTGCAGCAGACCGCCCGTGAACAGCAGCGAGTCGCCGGGCAGGAACGGGAACAGCAGCCCGGACTCGATGAAGACGATCACGGTCATGCCGGCCAGGGCCCAGGGTCCGAGCTGCTGCAGCAGCTGCTCGGGATCCCCCAGTGGGAGCAGCTGGGGCGCGAGGGCTCCCGCGGTCTGCATCAGTTCAAGCGTCATGGTGACCCATTATGCGCCCTCGGGACCGGGTCGCCGCGGCGGGGGTTCACGACGCCGCCCGGACCGTCCACGCTCCCGTCACCCGATTCCCGGGGCGCGTTCCACGGGGCGCGTTTCCCCGGGCTCACTTTCCCCGGGGCCCGTCGTACCTGGGCAGGCGGGTCCGGAGTCCCCGTGCGGCTTCCTCGCCGGCCGAGCTCCGGCCGGGAGTGCGCTGGTGTGCACCTGGCAGCAGCCCCCTTGTTTTCTGCCAACACCCTGCCGTGTTCCGTGCCGTGCCCGTCCGGCACTCCGGATACCTATGCTGTCCCCGTGCGATGATCCAGTCTCCGTGGGGAGACCACCGGTCGTCCCACGGAGTCCACGGACAGTCCACAGGAAACGAGCAGTGTGCCATGGCGTTCTTCGAGCTGACAGGGTGGCCCCTCTTCGTCCTCGTCGCGGGGGCCGCGCTGGTCCTGCTCGCGGTCACGGTGCTGGTCCTGCCGCGCCGTCGTGGGCCGGGGCTGGGAAAGTACGTGGTGCAGCTCGTGTGCGTGGTGCTGGTGCTGCTGCTGACCCTCGTGGGCGTCTTCCTGAAGATGAACATGGACAACCAGTGGTACTCGAGCTGGGGTGACCTCCTGTCCAACGGCGGGGGGCCCGTGACCACCGCGACCGTCGGCGCCGTCCCGGCCGCCGTGACCACCGCCGCGAAGGATCTTCCCCACCAGCCCTTCACCTCCGCACAGACGGATCCCACCGGCAGCACCTTCTTCGGATCGCAGGTGGATGCCGCCAACACCTCGGGACAGTGGGTGCACTTCACCCTTCCCGGCCGGGAGTCGGGCATCACGCAGGATGCCACGGCCTGGCTGCCGCCCTCCTACATGGCGCAGCCGCAGCGCGCCTATCCCGTGATCACCGCCTTCACCGGCTTCCCGGGGGACGTGCGGACGTACACCAAGGCCATGGACATCGGCCACCACATCCGCTCCGCCGTCTCGGACGGCACCATGCGGGAGTCGATCGTGGTGATCCCGGACGTCTACCCGGGCAACAACGACACCGAGTGCGTGGACAGCGACCACGGGCTGTGGGACACCTACGTGAGCAGGGACGTGGTGTCCTGGATCCGCGAGAACCTCCGGGTCTCGAGCGATCGGGCCGCGTGGTCCACCCTGGGCTACAGCGCCGGCGGCTGGTGCTCGTCCATGTTCACGGTGCGTCATCCCCAGATCTGGTCCAGCAGCGTGAACCTGGCCGGCTACTTCGCGCCCATGTACAGCCCGGGACAGCAGTGGAAGACCGCGGATCCGGCGGCCTACGACCTCGCCTCGGTGGTCCGTCGCGAGAAGCCGGACGTGCGTCTCTGGTTCTTCTCGGGCGGTGAGGACACCGTCTCGGTGAACGCCGTGCGCCGCTTCGCCCCGGCCGTCTCCGCCCCCACGAGCCTGGAGACGAACATCTCCCAGAGCGGTGGTCACCGGGTCGCCCTGTGGGAGGCCCAGCTGGACTCCTCCCTGGCCTGGTTGGGCCGGACGTCTCCCGCGTTCGCGCCGGTCGCGGCATGAGCGGCTCGCGTCACCGAATATGAACGCCGGGGAATACGCCGGGACGGTGTTCGTCACCGCCCTGGGTGGCTTCGACCCTGCCCCCATGATCATCATGGCCGCAGCGCTCGGTGCGGGGGTCCGCCGACGCCACATCATGGGCGCGTCCGCCCTCCTGCTGGGAGGCACCGCGGCGTGGGGCGTGGCGCTCACCCTGCTGGTGGGACCCCGCCTGCAGCGCGTGGACTGGTGGGCCCTGGTGCGCCACGGCAGCACCGCCGCATGGGTCGAGGTCGGTCTCGCAGTGGCACTCGGGGGCTACGCGCTGTGGCGGGCCGTCTCGCGCCGCCGGGCCCGGGGAGAGCCGACTCCCGAGAAGCCCGCCGCGAGCCCCTGGGCCCTGTACACCACGTCCCTCGTGTTCGTGGGGATCGTGGTGCTCGACATCCCGTTCGACGTCCACGTGGCGGTCGCCGCGTCCCAGCCCCTGCCACGGATGGTTCTCGGATGGGTGGTGTGGGCCCTGCTGAGCCAGATCGCCCTGACCGCCCTGGTGCTGCTGACCCTGCTGGGCAGGCAGGAACGGTTCTCCGCAGTGATGCGACGCGCGTGGGCGGCCGTGGCACCCAGGATCTCGGTGGTCGTCACCGCCCTGCTGGGCCTGGCGTCCCTGCTCATGCTGCTGGACGCCGGGCTGTTCCTGTGGGCGGGCCAGTTCCTGTTCGTGTGATCCGGTCCCTGCTCAGACCGCCGTCTGGGAGGCGGTGACGGGGTGCCCGGCCGCCAGGCGGCGTCGCCGGTCCGCCTTCTGCCGCTGCACTCCCGCGAGCGCTAGCAGTCCGCCCACGATGGACAGCGCGCACGCCACCACGGCGGGTGAGCGGTAGCCGAAGCCGGCGGAGATCACGACGCCGCCCAGCAGGGCCCCGATCGAGTTGGCCACGTTGAACGCGGCGTGGTTCAGGGATGCGCCCATCAGCTGGGCGGAGCCCGCGGCCGTGATGAGCCAGCTCTGGATGCTGGGCATGATGAACGAGTTGACCAGCGCCATCACGAAACCGGCCACGAAGATTCCCACCGGGGAGCCACCGAGGATCCCCATGAGGAGAAGTGCTGCGGCCAGTGCCGGGAAGCCCACCGCCATGGTGCGCCGGGCGCTGCGGTCGGCGCTGATGCCGCCGAGGGCGTTGCCGATCGTCATGCCCACGCCCACCACCGCAAGCAGCCACGGGATCGCGCCGGCGGGCAGCCCCGCGAGCTCGCGGCCCATCTGCGTCAGGTACGTGTAGATCGCGAAGAACCCGCCGAAGCCCACGGCGGCCACCCCCATCACGATCCACACCTGGGGCAGGGCGAAGGCCTTGAGCTCACCGCGTCGGCTGGCCCCCGCCACGGGCTCCTGGCGGGGAACCGTGAACCACAGGCCGAGGACGGTCACGGCGAAGACCAGGGCCACCGCGCCGTACGCCATCCGCCATCCCCACGCCTGGCCGATGGCCGTCATGACGGGCACGCCCACCACGTTCGCCACCGTGAGACCGGACAGCGCGAGGGCCACGCCCTTGGCCTGGTTGCCGGGGCCCATGACGGTGGCGGCCACCAGCGAGGCGAGCCCGAAGTAGGCACCGTGGGGCACGCCCGCCAGGAAGCGCAGCACGACCAGGGACTCGAACGAGGGTGCCAGCGCGGAGGCCAGGCTGCCCGCGAGCAGTGCCGCAGCCATCACCAGGAGCATGACCGTGCGCGAGGACTTCGCCGCCAGGAAGGAGATCACCGGGGCCCCGACGACGACGCCGGCCGCATAGGCGCTCACCATCCAGCCTGCCCGGGCGATCCCCGTTTCCGGCGACTGCCCGTAGAGCTGCGGCATGAGATCCTGGGCGATCTGCGGGAGCAGGCCCATGGAGGCGAATTCGGTGCAGCCGATGCCGAAGCCGCCCAGCGCCAGGGCGAGCAGGGCGAGTCGGCGGCGAGCAGGAGTCAGCTGAGTCATGACCACGCGGCCTTTCGAGGATCCGGGAGCGAGGGGCGGCACGGGGCGGCCGTGCCTCTCGGGGCGGCTCTTCGCACGCGACGGCGGGTACGCAATGAGCAGGCGGCGTCGGACGGCGCACATCCGTCACGGCGCACACACGGACAACGCACGCGGAGGGGAAATTATTCGCTCCGGGGGACCCGTGTGCGGGAGGTCACCGGCGGCTTCTCCCCACCCGGTGCACGGACGTTTTCCACAGGTGTGGAGAAAAGTGTGAATATCTTCCGGCACATGTGTGGATCGGGGGCCGTGAAGCCTGGAAATCCGGTATCCACAAGGTTGTTCACAGGTGTGGAATTACAGATGTGTAAGTTGTTAACAGGTGTGGACAAGCCCTGTGGAGAACACCGTGGGGCACCACGTCAGATCCTCCGCCGCAGCTGCGGCAGCATGAGCGCCGCCACGATCGCGCCGGTGACGAGGCCGCCCAGGTGGGCCTGCCACGCGACCCCTCCCACCAGGAATCCGAAGGCCAGGTTGATCACGATCAGCACCGTGATGGGCACCATGTTGTTCTCGAAGTGCCGCATGAACACGAACATGGCGCCGAAGAGTCCGAAGATGCCGCCGGAGGCACCGATCACGAGCACCCAGGGATCACCGAGCAGCAGCACTCCCACCGAGCCCCCGACCACGGAGAGCAGGAACAGCGCGGCCATCCGCCACGCTCCCAGCAGCGGCTCCAGCATCCGTCCGAAGAGGTAGAGGGTGTACATGTTCAGCAGCAGGTGCACGGGAGAGGGCATCGCGTGAACGAAACCACTCGTGAGCATCCGCCACGGCTGGGACGCGGTGAGGGCGGGGGCGTAGCCCAGCACGGTGGAGAGGTCGTAGGGCGTGAACAGACGCGTGAGCCACTGCAGCGCCCACATGCCCGCACAGATGCCGATGAGCGTCCACGTCACCGGCCAGCCGCTGCGTCCGCGCCCCCTCCGGGATCGCCCGTGGGAGGGCGCACCGCCCCAGGCAGGGTTGTGCTGCCCGGGGTTGTCCTGCCCGGGGTGGGACGGTCCGTGGCCGTGCGGCCCGTACCCGTGCGGTGCCGGGCCCTGAGGGGCGCCGCCGCCCGCCCGGGGGTCGCCCGGCTGCTGCCCGGGAAGGTACTGGCCGTAACGGGGCGCCGGCACACCACCACCCTGCGGGACTCCGGGGACTCCCCCGAGGCCGGGGTCCCCGTGCGGGTGGGCCGACCGCGGGTCGGAGCCTTCACTGGCGTGGTCGTCACTCATGTCATCTCCGGCATGTCAACTGGTGGGAAGGGGAATTCCTCCCCGGATAGACGTGGAGCCCACCCGGTGACCGGGTGGGCTCCACGCTGTGTGGTCTCGAGGGGGCTCAGAGAGCTTCCACGTCGATGGAGGTGATCACGCAGTCCTCTACGGGGCGGTCCTGGCCGCCGGTGCGGACGGTGTTGAGCTCGTCCACGACCTTCTTGGACTCGTCGTCCGCCACCTCACCGAAGATGGTGTGCTTTCCCTGCAGCCAGGTGGTGGGGGCGGTGGTGATGAAGAACTGCGAGCCGTTGGTGCCGCGTCCGTTGCGGGTGCCGGCATTCGCCATGGCCAGCATGTACGGAGCGTTGAAGTTCAGCTCGGGGTGGATCTCGTCGTCGAAGTTGTAGCCCGGGCCGCCGATCCCCTGACCCAGCGGGTCGCCGCCCTGAATCATGAAGTCCTTGATGATCCGGTGGAACACGACGTCCTTGTAGAGGGGTCCGGTCTGCTTCTCACCCGTGCGGGGATCGGCCCACTCCTGGGTTCCGTCCGAGAGACCCACGAAGTTCTTGACCGTCTTGGGGGCGTGGTTGCCGAAGAGCTCCACCACGATGTCCCCGTGGTTGGTGTGGAAGGTGGCCTTGTGCGTGGCAATAGCGGAAGTCATGGCTGTCATTCTGGCACGGGTGTCACGCAGCCGTCAGGACGGCCGAAAGGTGTTCAGCGCACAGTGAAAAGCCCCCCGGGCAGCCCGATCCCCGGGAGTCTCCCAGCTCACAGAACGTATGCTGGGAAGTGGAGATTGACATCATCGCCACTGTAGGAGGGAGACATCATGAGCGTGTTCAAGAGCAAGGCTCAGAAGCAGGCCGAGGCTACAAGCAAGGCGGCCGGGCACAAGGTCGTCCACGCGGGGGACTGGCTGTCCACCGAGATCGGTGAGCTCGGCGAGAAGCTGCAGCACGGCGTGGAGGCCGGCGCCACCGCCCTGGCGAGCGGCGTCGAGGCCACGAGCCCGTACGTCCAGGACGGTCTGGGCAAGGCCCAGAGCTTCAGCGAGGACGCCCGCAAGCGCAGCGAGAAGGCCAAGGCCGCGAGTGTCGCGGCTGCTGCTCCCCTCGCCGCCAAGGCCGCCAAGAAGACCGCCTCCGGTCGCGCCGCCGCCCAGGAGAAGTACTCGGGTGCCGTGGCAGCACTGGCCGCCAAGGTCGCGGACGCTGACACCTCTGACCAGTTCGACGCCCTCGTCACCAAGCTGACGGGCGACAAGAAGACGGTCAAGCGCATCCAGAAGGCCGCCAAGAACTCGGCCAAGGAGTACGCCAAGCAGCAGAAGAAGGCCCAGGGCGGTCACAAGGGCCTGCTGGTCCTCGGTCTGCTCGTGGCCGGCGGCGTGGCAGGCGTGGCCGCGTGGCGCGCCTCCCGTCCGGTGCAGGATCCCTGGAAGACCCCGGCCACTGCGTCGCCGCGCGTCTCCGCGTCCCCCGTCAACACCAACTCCACCGTGGCCGCCGGCACCGGTGTGAAGGTGGACGACGTCAAGGACCCCACGTCCACCGTGCACCAGGAGGGCACCGCCACGCAGGCGGCCCACCGCGCCACGGACGGCGTGAAGTCGGTGGCCGAGGACGCCAAGCAGACCGTCAACGAGGTCAAGGAGCAGATCAAGGGCTCCAAGACCGATGACACCAAGCTGGGTTCCGCGGACAACGCCTCCAAGCACAACCCGGGCAACACCAAGCACTGAGGTTCCACAGGATCCCCGCAGGGGATCCCGTGACCACAGCACGACGCCGCGCTCCTCCTCCGAGGGGCGCGGCGTCGTCGTTGTCAGGGCCGGGTCAGGAGAAGATCCCGGCCACGGTGTCGTAGGTCTGGTACACGCCAAGGATGATGAACAGCACCGCGCACACCACCAGCACGGCGTTCGTGAACATGCCGTTGCGCCACTTCTTGGGGGTGCGTGACGTGTTGAGCAGCCCCAGCAGCGTGATGGCCAGGAACGGCATGAACAGCGCCCCCAGCACGCCGTAGAGCAGGATCAGGAACACGGGCTTGCCCAGGAGCAGCAGCAGCATGGGCGGGAACGTGAGCCACAGCAGGTAGAACTTGAAGTACTTCCCACCGGATCTGGTGTCCGGGTGCCCACTGGGCTTGTGGCGGACATTGCCCCAGTAGTCCGCGAACATGAGGGAGACTCCGGACCACACGCCCACCACGGAGGAGAACGAGGCGGCCCAGAACCCCACGAGGAACGTCACGCCGATCACGTCCCCGTAGCGCTCGCGCAGCACCTTGTCGAGGTCCAGCAACCCCTCGTCCCCGGCGCTGATCGCATAGCCCGCCGAGTAGAGCACCTCCGCACCCACCACGAGCATGGCGAGCACGAAGATGCCCGTCATGGTGTAGGCCACCACGTTGTCCAGCTGCATCACGCGCATCCAGCGGGGCTGGTGCCATCCCTTCTCCCGCAGCCAGTAGCCGTACGCGGCCAGGGTGATGGTGCCGCCCACACCGCCGGCCAGGGCGAGCGTGTACACCACACCGCCCTGGGGGATCACGGGGATCAGCCCGGTGATCATCTCGGGGATGTCCGGCACCGTGATGACGGCCAGGCCCACCATGACCACGAACATGATGCCCACCATGGCCGCGGTGATCTTCTCGATGACCGCATACCGTCCGAGCCACACGATCCCGAACCCCAGCACGCCCATGATCATGGCCCACGCCCACAGCGGCAGGAACGGGAACAGGGCCGCCAGGGGCAGCGCGGACGAGGACATGGCGGTGGCTCCGTACACGAAGCCCCAGATGATGATGTACGGGCCGAAGTACCAGGAGGTCCAGCGGCCCAGGGACCGCCAGCCCTCGAAGATGGTGCGGCCACTGGCCAGGGAGTAGCGCCCCGCTCCCTCCACGAGCACGATCTTCATGATGGTGCCGGCCACGACCGCCCACAGCAGGGTGTAGCCGTACCGGGAACCGGCGGTGAGGGTGGCCACCATGTCCGCGGCACCCACGCCCGTGGCGGCGACCACCAGTCCGGGGCCGATCAGCTTCCACCGCTCGATCCGCTCGAGCGGCTCGTGGGGATCGACCGAGGCCAGGGGCTGCAGGGGGGTCTTGTCGCGCATGGGGAGACTCCGCACTTCGATATGGGGCACGTCACAGGTGGGGACCAGTCTGTCACGGCCCCGGGCCCCTCGGTGACAGTCGCGTTCCACGGCGGGCCGCCCGTGCCGCGCAGGAGGCGCCCCCGGGAACCGGCGGGCCTGAGGCACCCGGTGCCCCGGCGCCGTCGGCCCCGTGCATGTCCCTCTGTCGGTGCCGGCGGCCCTGCGCGGCCCCCCGCTCACCTGCTGGGGAACGAGAAGAACCCCGGACACCTCATTGCAGAGGCGTCCGGGGTTCGGGTGTGGAGCCTAGGAGATTCGAACTCCTGACATCTGCCTTGCAAAGGCAGCGCTCTACCAACTGAGCTAAGGCCCCGTATTCAGTTGCGGCGCTCCTCCGCCGGGAGGAACGCCGTGCCCGCGGTTCTCAGTCCACGGGATCCACTGCCGAATTCCACGCGTCCCGCTTGGCCTCGGCATCGCGCCAGGACTTCACAGCGGCCACCGTCAGTCCGGTCAGGGCAACCAGTGCCGCAATGCGTGACTTCACAGGGATCCTCCGGTCGAGCAGAACTCGCGGTGGGTGGGAATTCGATGGGTGGGCGTACCAGGAATTGAACCTGGGACCTCTTCGTTATCAGCGAAGCGCTCTAACCGTCTGAGCTATACGCCCTCAGCGTGGCCGGAACAGAGCATTCTCTGGCTGGCCACGCCAAGACTTTACCGGAGGTTGGTCCCCGCACCAAATCTGTGCGGGCCGGGGATCAGTCGTCGGTGAGGGTCACGCCGATGCCGCCGATCAACGACGCCGCGATGTTGTACAGGATCGCTCCCAGCACGGAGAGCGCAGACAGCAGGATCACGTTGACCACGGAGATCAGGGTGGAGAACAGCGCCGTGTTGCCGAGCGACAGGAACTTCTTGATGTCCGCTCCCTCCGCACTGCCACCGAGCATGGAGAGCAGCTCGTTGATGCCCTGGAAGAGACCGGTCAGATCCAGCACGAGCCACAGCACGAGGGACGCGACCACGGTGATGATCCCCAGGGCCACGGACAGCAGGAACGCCAGCTTCAGGACGGACCACGTGTCCACCTTGGAGACCACCAGGCGGGCGCGGCGCACCTTGGCCCGGGGGGCGGGTCGCACGAGCCCCTTGCCGGAAGTCTTTCCGTTCTGCTGGGGCTTGGACTTCTTGGGGGAAGAAGTCGTCGCGGGCTTGCCCGCTTTCGAGGCCGAGCTCGCGCTCATGCGTCACCTCCGTTGTCGTTGTCCTCCAACGCTACTGCATCGTTCTGGCCGTCGGAGTCAGCCTGGCCGTCCCCGGTGCCCTCCGGGACGACGTCACCGGATCCGGTGTCCCGTCCCTCACCGACGACGCCGCCCGGCCCGGTGCCGTGCGCCGCGTCCTCCTCGGCCACTTCCTTCTCGATCTCGCGCTCCGCGTTGCGGGCCACACCCACGATGGTGTCCTCGGGGCCCGGCTTGGCGAAGATCACGCCCATGGTGTCGCGGCCGCGGGCCGGCACCTCACTCACGGTGGAGCGGACCACCTTCCCGCTCTCCATGACCACGAGCACCTCGTCGTTCTCGCCCACGATCAGACCACCCACGAGGCCGCCGCGGACCTCGGCGAGCTTGGCCACCTTGATGCCCAACCCACCTCGGCCCTGCACGCGGTACTCCTGGACGGAGGTGCGCTTGGCGTAGCCGCCCTCGGTCACCACGAACACGTGGGAGTCGTCGTGGACCACGTTGGCGGAGAGCAGCTCGTCACCCGAGCGGAACTTCATGCCCGTGACACCCGAGGTGGCGCGACCCATGGGGCGCAGGGCGTCGTCGTCGGCCCGGAAGCGCAGGGACTGGCCGTGGCGCGAGATCAGCATGACGTCGTCGTCCGTGTCCACGAGCATGGCCGAGACCAGCTCGTCGTCCTCGCGCAGGTTGATCGCGATCACGCCGGCGGAGCGGTTGGTGTCGTAGTCCGTGAGGCGGGACTTCTTGACCAGGCCGTTGCGGGTGGCCAGCACCAGGTACGGCGCGTCCTGGTACGAGCGCAGCTCCATGACCTTGGCGATCCGCTCCTCGGGCTGGAACTCCATGAGGTTGGCCACGTGCTGGCCCTTGGCGTCCCGCCCGGCCTCCACGAACTCGTAGGCCTTGACGCGGTAGACCCGGCCCAGGGTGGTGAAGAACAGGATCCAGTGGTGGGTGTTCGTCACGAAGAAGTGCTCCACGACGTCGTCCCCGCGCAGCTGGGCGCCCTTGATGCCGCGGCCGCCGCGGTGCTGTGCGCGGTACTCGTCCGCGCGGGTGCGCTTGACGTAGCCGTCACGGGTGATGGTGACCACCACCTGCTGCTGCGGGATGAGGTCCTCCATGGAGACGTCCCCGTCGAAGCCGTACAGCACCTCGGTGCGGCGGTCGTCCCCGTAGCGCTCCACGATCTCCGCGAGCTCCTCCGAGATGATCTCGCGCTGGCGTGCCTCGGACGCGATGATCTCCTCGTACTCCGCGATCAGCCGCTGCAGCTCCGCGTGCCGGTCCTGGATCTTCTGGCGTTCCAGGGCGGCCAGGCGCCGCAGCTGCATGTTGAGGATCGCCTGGGCCTGTGCCTCGTCGATCCCGAGCAGCTCCATGAGTCCGCTGCGGGCCTCCTCCACCGTGGGGGAGCGGCGGATCAGGGCGATGACCTCGTCCAGGGCGTCCAGGGCCTTGAGCAGGCCCAGCAGGATGTGCGCCTCCTCCTGCGCCTGCTTGAGGCGGTACCTGGTGCGCCGCACGATGACTTCCATCTGGTGCGTCACCCAGTGGTGCACGAACGCGTCCAGCGACAGGGTGCGCGGCACGCCGTCCACGAGAGCGAGCATGTTCGCGGAGAAGTTCTCCTGCAGCTGCGTGTGCTTGTAGAGGTTGTTGAGCACCACCTTGGGCACGGCGTCACGCTTGAGCACGATGACCAGGCGCTGACCGGTGCGCCCGGAGGTCTCGTCGCGCATGTCCGCGATGCCCTGGACCTTGCCGTCCTTGACCAGGTCCGCGATCTTGATGGCCAGGTTGTCCGGGTTGACCTGGTAGGGCAGCTCGGTGACCACCAGGCACGTGCGGTTGTGGATCTCCTCCACGCTGACCACGGCGCGCTGCGTGATGGAGCCGCGGCCCGTGCGGTAGGCCTGCTCGATCCCCTTGTGCCCCAGGATCTGGGCGCCGGACGGGAAGTCCGGGCCCTTGACCCGCTTGATGAGCTCCTCCAGCAGGGTCTCGCGGTCCACGTCCGGGTTCTGCAGGTACCACTGGACGCCGTCCGCGACCTCGCGCAGGTTGTGCGGCGGGATGTTCGTGGCCATGCCCACCGCGATGCCCGCGGAGCCGTTGACCAGCAGGTTCGGGAACCGGGACGGCAGCACCGTGGGCTCCTGCTGCTTGCCGTCGTAGTTGTCCTGGAAGTCCACGGTGTCCTCGTGGATGTCCCGGACCATCTCCATGGCCAGCGGCGCCATCTTGGTCTCGGTGTACCGGGGTGCCGCAGCGCCGTCGTTGCCCGGGGAGCCAAAGTTGCCCTGTCCCAGCGCGAGCGGGTAGCGCATGGTCCAGTTCTGGATCAGTCGCACCAGGGCGTCGTAGATCGCGGAGTCGCCGTGGGGGTGGTAGTTGCCCATCACGTCCCCGACGACGCGCGCGCACTTGTTGAACGAGCGCTCCGGGCGGTAGCCGCCGTCGTACATGGTGTAGAGCACGCGGCGGTGCACGGGCTTGAGGCCGTCCCGCACGTCCGGCAGCGCACGGCCCACGATCACGGCCATGGCGTAGTCCAGGTAGGAGCGCTGCATCTCCGTCTGCAGGTCGATCTGCTCCACGCGGTCCGAGGTCACCTCGAGGTCGTCCACCACGACTCCCTCGACCGCCTCGGGGGTGTTCTCCGGATCCACGGGGCCGGGGCCGGCCTGCGTCTCGTCACTCATGCGTTGCTGTCCGTTTCTGCTGGTCTGTCACGGTCCACTGTTCATGCCGGCAGGGGAATATCCGGCGGTTGACATGCCTAGATGTCGAGGAACCGAATGTCCTTGGCGTTCTGCTGGATGAACTCCCGACGGGACTCCACGTCCTCGCCCATCAGCACCGAGAAGACCTGGTCTGCCGCGGCGGCGTCGTCCATGGTGACCTGCAGCAGCGTGCGGTGCTCCGGGTCCATGGTGGTCTCCCACAGCTCGGTGTAGTCCATCTCGCCCAGACCCTTGTAGCGCTGGATGCCGTTGTCCTTGGGCAGGCGGCGGTTCTCCGCGAGACCCCTGGCCAGGGCGGCGTCGCGCTCCGCGTCCGAGAACACGTAGTCGTGCGGCGCGTTGGACCACTTGATGCGGTACAGCGGCGGCTGCGCGAGGTACACGTAGCCGTGCTCGATGAGCGGGCGCATGAAGCGGAACAGCAGCGTGAGCAGCAGCGTGGTGATGTGCTGGCCGTCCACGTCCGCATCCGCCATCAGCACGATCTTGTGGTACCGGGCCTTCTCGATGTCGAAGTCGTCCCCGATGCCCGCGCCGAACGCCGTGATCATGGACTGCACCTCGGCGTTGGACAGTGCACGGTCCAGCCGGGCGCGCTCCACGTTGAGGATCTTGCCGCGCAGCGGGAGGATCGCCTGGTGCGCGGGGTCGCGGCCCTGCACCGCGGAACCACCCGCGGAGTCGCCCTCCACGATGTAGATCTCCGAGAGCGTGGGGTCCTTGGACGAGCAGTCCTTGAGCTTTCCGGGCATCCCACCGGACTCCAGCAGACCCTTGCGGCGCGTGGTCTCGCGCGCCTTCCGGGCGGCCAGGCGGGCCTGGGAGGCGTAGATGGCCTTGCGGACGATGTCCTTGGCCGGGTTCGGGTTGCGCTCCAGCCACGCCCCGAAGAGCTCGAACATCTCACGCTGCACGAAGGTCTTGGCCTCGGAGTTGCCCAGCTTGGTCTTGGTCTGACCCTCGAACTGCGGCTCGGAGAGCTTGATGGAGATCACCGCGGTGAGACCCTCGCGGACGTCCTCGCCCGTGAGGTTGTCGTCCTTGTCCCGCAGCAGCTTGTTCTCCCGCGCGTAGCGGTTGATCAGCGTGGTCAGTGCGGTGCGGAAGCCCTCCTCGTGGGTGCCGCCCTCGTGAGTGTTGATCGTGTTGGCATACGTGTGCACGGACTCGTTGAACGCCGTGGTCCACTGCATGGCCAGTTCCAGGGACATCTTCTTGTCCTGGTCGTCCACCTCCAGGGAGATCACGTCCTGGTGGATCAGCTCCGCCTTCTTGGAGGAGTTCAGGAACGTCACGTAGTCCAGCAGGCCGTCCTCGTAGCAGTAGACCACCTGGCGCGCGCCGGCCACCGCGGCGTCGTCGTCCGCGCCGGCCGTGCCGCCGTCCTGCCCCTCGAGGGGACCGGTGGCGTCCGCGGGAGTGTCCCCGGCGATCTCCTCGCCGGTCTCGTCCGTGGCGCGCTCGTCCGTGAGGGAGATCCGCAGGCCCTTGTTCAGGAACGCCATCTGTTGGAAGCGCGCACGCAGGGTCTCGAAGTCGAAGTCCACGGTCTCGAAGATCTCGGCGTCCGGGTAGAAGACCTGGGTGGTGCCCGTCTCCTCCGTGGCCTCGCCCTTGACCAGCTCACCCTGCGGGCGGCCGCCGTTGGCGAAGCTCATGCGCCACACGTGCCCCTGGCGGCGGACCTCGGTGTCCACCCGCGAGGACAGGGCGTTGACCACGGAGATGCCCACGCCGTGCAGACCACCGGAGACCGCGTAGCCGCCGCCGCCGAACTTGCCGCCCGCGTGCAGGATGGTCATCACGACCTCCACGGTGGGCCTGCCCTCGGTGGGGTGCATGTCCACGGGGATGCCGCGGCCGTTGTCGGACACGCGCACGCCGCCGTCCGCCTGCAGCGTGACCTCGATGTGGTCGCAGTATCCAGCCAGGGCCTCGTCCACGGAGTTGTCGACCACCTCGTAGACCAGGTGGTGCAGACCCCGGGGCCCGGTGGAGCCGATGTACATCCCCGGGCGCTTCCTGACCGCCTCGAGACCTTCCAGGACGGTAATGTCGCTCGCGCCGTACTCGTGCTGTGGGGAGTCCTCTGTAGCCACGGGGTTTCCGGTCCTCCTGCGTAATCGTTGGCGATCGTCGCCCGGCCCACATGAGTACAGCCGATGAGACGGCTCGCGGCTCATCGGCTGGCGGGACGAAGAGATCTGTGACTTCTCATTCTAGCGGATGTTCCCGCGGATCAAGCCCTCAACGGCCGCCAGACGCTCCGGAACCCCGCCGTGATGGGTGGCGTCATTTCCGGGGCTCGGAGCGGCTCGCGGGATTCTGGCGGGTTTTGGGCGGATCCGCCTACCCGTACGTGTCCCGGGGGCCTCGACCCTGCACCGCCCAGCGTCCCCGCTTCCAGCTGGGCCCCACAGGGCCGTGGATCTCCAACCTGGTGACGATGCCCTCGCCGAGCTTCTCGGCGAAGCTGCGCAGGATCTCGGACTGGATCAGCCGCAGCTGGGTGGCGTACGCCGTGGAGTCGCAGCGCACCCGCACCACCGTGTCCTCGAAGTGCTCGGGCCACGTGTGCTCCGCGTTGCGCGGACCCACCAGGGAGGCCCAGTCCGCGAGCACGCTGCTCACGTTCACGGGGGTCTTCCACCCGCGGTGGGTCATGAGCGTGTCCACCACCGAGGACAGCGGCCGGGGGTCCCGCGCCGAGCGTCCCGGGCCGGAGAATCCCCCCAGCTGCCGGGGGTCCGTCCCGTAGCGGTTCCTGCTGCGCAGCGCCGGGGAACCGGTCCCCTCCTCCATGGCGGTTCCGAACGCCCGCATGTTCTTGGCCGCGGCCGCGGTGGACAGCGGCTTGTCCCCGCGGTCCTGCGCCGCCTTCCGCGCCCGCTGCAGGGCCACGGCCGCGGCGTCCACCACGTCCCGGTGCACCGTGTCACTCATCTCCGGCGCCCTCGTGCTGGTCCGCTCCGGCGGACGACGCCGCCGCGCCGCGTTCCCGGACCACGCCCGGCTCCACGTCCAGGACCGTGTGGGAGCTCTCGAGCAGAGCCGCGGGAAGGTCCTCGTCCACGGCCGCCGTGACGAGCACCTGTTCCGCCTGCCGCACGAGCTCCGCCAGCCGACTCCGGCGGCGGGCGTCCAGCTCCGCGAACACGTCGTCCAGGATCAGCACCGGAGCGGCACCCGGGGACGGGTCGTCGGCCACGTGCACGTACCAGGACCCCAGGCGCAGCGAGAGGGCGATGGACCAGGTCTCCCCGTGGGACGCGTAGCCCTTGGCGGGTGTGTCTCCCAGGCGGATCAGCAGATCGTCCCGGTGCGGACCCACCAGGGTGATGCCGCGCTCGCGCTCCTGGCGCTCCACGCGTTCGAAGGCGTCCATCATGAGCCCGTGGAGGTCCGCCACGGTGAAGTGGGCGAGGGCGTGCTGGTCCGCGCCCGGGGCCACGGAGGAGCTCTCGTACTCGAGCCTGACGTGCTTGGGGCCCTCCGTGAGCTGCTGGTAGGCACGGTCCACCTCGGGCTCCAGGGCCTCGAGGAGCTGGAGCCTCGCGGCCATCAGAGCCGCGCCGGCCCGTGCCAGCTGGTCGTTCCACACCGCGAGCGTCGCCCGGTCCGAGTCCGAGAAGGCCCGGGAACGGCGAGTGGACTTGAGCAGGGCGTTGCGCTGCTTCAGCGCACGGTCGTAGTCCGAGCGGGCCGCGGAGAGCACGGGCCGCATGGCCGTGGCGAGGTCGTCCAGGAACCGCCGCCGGTGGGACGGATCACCCTTCACCAGGGTGAGGTCCTCGGGGGAGAACAGCACGGTGTGCAGTGTCCCGAGCGCCTCCCGGGCGCGCACGGGTGCGGCGCGGTTGATCCGCACGCGGTTGGCCCGCGCCGCATTGAGCTCGTACTCCAGCACCGTGCGCTGCCCACCGCGGTTCACCCGCAGCCGGATGATCGCACGCTCCGAGCCCGTGGCGATCAGGGGCCCGTTGCCGGAGACACGGTGGGAGGCCAGGGACGCGGCCCAGTCGACCGCCTCCACGATGTTGGTCTTGCCCACGCCGTTGGGACCGGCGAACACCGTGAGTCCCGGGGTCAGTGCGAGGTCCAGACCGGCGTAGGTCCGGTAATCCAGCAGCGAGAGGTGGTCTACGAACACACGATCACTGGTTGGGCAGACGGACCGGCATGAGCAGGTACTTGTAGTCCACGTCATCCTCGCCGTCCGGCTCTGCCTGCGCGGAGAGCACGGCGGGCTTGGGCGGAGCGGTGAACGAGAACCGCACGTAGGCCGAGTCGAACGCGTTCAGTCCCTCGGACAGGTACGTGGGGTTGAACGCCACGGTGATGTCGTCCCCGTTGAGCTGCGCGTCAAGGACCTCGGAGGCCTGGGCATCCTCACCGGTGCCGGCGTCGAGCGCCACCTGGCCCTCGCTGAAGGCCAGCCGCACCGGGGTGTTGCGCTCGGCCACGAGGGACACGCGGCGCACGGCCTCGACGAGCTCCGAGGTGCGCACCACCGCGGTGATCGGGGTGTTCTCGGGGAACAGCGAGCGGATCTTGGGGTACTCGCCGTCGATCAGCAGGCTGGTGGTGCGCCGACCGCCGGACTCGAAGCCCACGAGCTCGGTGTTCTCGGCCAGCGCCATGTTGACGTCCCCGGCAGAGCCGAGGGTCTTGGCGACGTCGTTGAGGGTCTTGGCCTTGATGAGTGCCGCGGTGGACAGCGTGGGATCGGTGGGGCGCCACGTGAGTTCGCGCATGGCCAGGCGGTACCGGTCCGTGGCCAGGAGGGTCATCTTCTCGCCCTCGATCTCCATGCGGATGCCGGTGAGGATCGGGAGGGTGTCGTCCTTGGACGCCGCGATGTTCACCTGCGCGACGGCGTGGGCGAACTCGTCACCGGCCACCACGCCCGAGAGCTCCGGGAGGCCCGGCAGCTGGGGGTAGTCGTCCACCGGCATGGCTGCGAGGTTGAACTTGGAGGACCGGCACGTGAGGGTGACCTTTCCGCCGTCGGCCTCGAGCTGAACGGGCGCGGAGGGCAGCGAGCGGCAGATGTCCGCGAGCAGGCGACCCGAGACGAGGGTGGTTCCCTCCTCCATGACGTCCGCACTGATGGTGAGGCGAGCGGAGATCTCGTAGTCGAAGCTCGCGATGGACAGGGACCCGTTCTCCGCCTTGATGAGCAGACCGGACAGCACGGGAACGGGGGGCCGCGGGGACAGCGAACGAGCAGTCCAGGTGACTGCTTCAGCCAGTACGTCGCGCTCGACCGAGAACTTCACGAAGGTGCCCCTCTGTTGGCTTTGGACAGGAGTGTCTTCCCTGCATGGTATCCGCCACGGAGGACGCCTCCCCAACGGGGTGAGGTGGTGGGGAGATCGTGTGCGCCGCCGTCGCGTCGGGGATTCGTGTAATTACAGAGATCCTCGAGGGGCGCACGGGGCGGATCGTCCGGATTTTTGTTATTCGGTGGATCTTTCTTTAAGGGTCAGAAGTGTTAATAACCCCTGTGGGTTCTGTGGATAACCGCCTGCATCCCAGCCGTCGAGCGGCTCCACGGTGTTGATGCACTGTGGATCGGCGGCCACCTGCCTGTGACCGCTCGGTGCAGAACTTCCGCGTGATTCCGGGGATTCCACAGCACTGCCCACCGATTCGCAGACGTTCTCCACCGGCCCAGGCTCGTTGTCCACAGATTTTTCCACACCGCCTCGTTCTCGCCCGTGCACAGGCCGTCCACACAGGGCCCTGGAGCTGTGGAACGCGCCTCCAGAAGCGCGGGGTGGAGCGGTCCGTGCCTGTGGACGAATCACAAGAACGGGGCCCCGGACATGGCCAGGGCCCCGTGGAGGATCTCTGCGGTGCGGGTGCTCGCCGCCGGGCTCAGCCCTCGCGCGACTGCTGCTTGATCCGGTTGGTCAGTTCCGTGACCTGGTCGAAGATCTGTCGACGCTCCGCCATGAGGGTGCGGATCTTGCGGTCGGCGTGCATCACGGTGGTGTGGTCACGCCCCCCCAGCTCCTGCCCGATCTTGGGAAGGGACATGTCCGTGAGCTCGCGCAGCAGGTACATGGCGATCTGCCGAGCCGTCACGAGGGTCCGGGTGCGGGACTTGGACTTCAGCTCGTCCAGGGTGATGTTGAAGAACGCCGCAGTCTGGCCCAGGATCGACGCCGCGGTGATCTCCTGCCCGCCGTCGTCCGTGATCAGGTCCTTGAGCACCAGCTCGGCGAGGGGAAGATCCACGGGCTGCTTGTTGAGCGACGCGAACGCGGTCACCCGGATGAGCGCGCCCTCGAGCTCGCGGATGTTCGTGGAGATGTGGGACGCGATGTACTCCATCACGTCGTCCGGGGCATCCATGCCTTCACTGATGGCCTTCTTCCGCAGGATCGCGATGCGCGTCTCAAGCTCCGGCGGCTGCACGTCGGTGATCAGACCCCACTCGAACCGGGACCGCATGCGCTCGGCGAAGCCGGTGAGCTGCTTGGGAGGCATGTCGGAGGTGATGACGATCTGCTTCTCGTGGTTGTGCAGCGCGTTGAAGGTGTGGAAGAACTCCTCCTGCGTGTGCTCCTTGCCCGCGAGGAACTGGATGTCGTCGATCAGCAGGAGGTCCACGTTGCGGTAGATGCCCTTGAAGGACGAACCCTCGTCGTCCCGGATGGAGTTGATGAAGTCGTTGGTGAACTCCTCGGAGTTCACGTACCGCACCCGCATCTTGGGATAGAGCCGCTTGGCGTAGTGGCCAATGGCGTGCAGCAGGTGGGTCTTGCCCAGGCCGGAGTCCCCGTAGATGAACAACGGGTTATATGCCTTGGCGGGGGTCTCCGCGACCGCGAACGCTGCGGCGTGGGCAAAACGGTTGGACTGGCCGATCACGAAGGAGTCGAACACGTACTTGGGGTTCAGCCGGGCGGAGCTGTCCCACTCGGAATCGGCGGGGCTGGTGTCCGAGCCGTTGCCGGTGGTGAGCACCTCCCGCGGCGCGGGGACCGGGGTCTGCTCCCTGCGGGGCGGAAGTCCTCCGAACTCCGCATCCCGACCGGGTGGGGCAACGGACGGCTCTGCGCCGGGACGGGTCGAGAACCGGCTCTCGGGATCCGCCGCCTGTTCCTGGGGGGTGAGGAACGAGCCCGGCGCGCGCTCCGCCTCGATCTCGGTCAGCGAGGGCGCGCTGGGTCCGCGCTGCTGGGTGGAGCTGGACTCGGTGTCCGCCCGGCCACCGTCCGCCGGGGCGCGGTGCGTGCGATCAGCGCCGGCGCGGCGGGTGTCAGCCGGGGGCCGGGACGGGCTCGGCTGCATCTCGAGCTCCGGGTCCACCACGAAGGCCACCAGGGTGTCGGCGCCGAAGACCCTGTGCACGGTGTCGTCCAGGATCTCGGACATGGGTCGGTGCTGGAGGAACTCGCGGGTGACCTCACTGGGAACGGCCACCAGGAGCGTGGAGCCCATCAGCCCACGGGGTTCGCACAGCGCGATGTTGCCGCGTGAGCGCCCGGTCACCCGGGGATTCTCGTTCATGAAGCGGACACACTCTGCCCACTGCTCGGACAGTGTCTGGTTGTCCTGCTGCATGAGCGACTCCTGACGTGTTGGACCGGGAACGGCCCAGTTTTCCACAGAGTTGTTCACAGCGGTGGATAAACCTCGTGGGGGGTGGCCGTGGGGTTCAGCCTAGATCAGGTGTCACGGCACTTCATAGCCCGAATCCGCGGGCAGGTGGAACTACAGACGTGTAGTTCGCGCCTGGGGATAACCTGCCGCGCCACGGCGCGGACCGGCCGTTTTCCACATGCCCTGGGGACCGTGGATGCACAGCTGTGGAAGTGCTGTCCGCCGCGCGTGCGACCCCTTCGGGAGAGCGGGGTGCGGGTCTGCGGGCCGGGTGGCCACCGGCAGGGCAGCTCCGGGTCGGGCCCTTCGTGGCGGTAACGGCGCGGTGCCCGCTGGCCGGCGGCGGGAGCTCTGGTCGGCGACGGCCTCGGACCCGGGGGCGGGCGGCGTCGAGCCCGGTATTTGACCCGGCTGGCCCCATTGACTACTGTGGATAGGTCTTGTGCGTGCAGCATCGCGATCTCTGCATGCCCGCACGCCCCCAGAAACCTACCGCGTGCGCCCCCTGCGACTTCTCGCAGTCGGCTCACCGTAGTCCAACCTCATGGAGTGACTAATGCCCAAGCGGACTTTCCAGCCGAACAACCGCCGCCGCGCCCGCAAGCACGGCTTCCGTGCTCGCATGCGCACCCGCGCCGGCCGCGCCATCATCGGTGCCCGCCGCAGCAAGGGTCGCGCCAGCCTCTCGGCCTGAGCCCCCGCGTCTCGAGGTTCGCGTCATGCTGCCCACTCGGCACCGGATGCGGACCTCGGCGCAGTTCACGACCACCGTACGTTCCGGTGCCCGCAGCGGTCGCCGGAACGTCGTCGTATCCGTGCGCATGCACACGGGTGAACCGTCCCGCGTGGGGTTCGTGGTCTCCAAGGCCGTGGGCAACGCGGTGACGCGCAACAAGGTCAAGCGCCGGCTGCGCGAGCTCAGCGCGAGCAGCGTGCGGGACCAGCCCCACGGCATGGACGTGGTGGTGCGGGCCCTGCCCCCCGCTGCGGCCGCGGACTGGGACGAACTGGGCAGCGACTACCGGGCCGCATTCACGGCCGCGGTGCGGCGGGCACGATGACGCTCACAGCTGGTCCCGGGCACCATGCCGTAACGTGCCCCGTGGACGATCGAGAAGGAGGCGCACGTGACACCACGGGTGACTCCTGAGCAGCTGCTGGCACGCGCCCCGCACGAGTTCAACACCTCGGGTGGTGTGCTCGGCGCGGTCAAGCAGGCTCCGCAGAACCTTCTGATCGCCCTGCTCAAGCTCTACAGGACCATCGTCTCCCCGCTCTACGGGGACGTGTGCCGCTACTTCCCCTCTTGCTCCGCCTACGCGCTCGAAGCCGTCACCGTGCACGGTGCTGTGCGCGGACTGGGGCTGAGTGTTATGCGGCTGCTGCGCTGCCACCCCTGGGCCGCCGGGGGGATCGACAGGATCCCGGGGGGTGGCCGGGAGTTCCCGACCCTCGCCACGACCCCCAGAATCGTTCTGCTCAACCACCCGAACCTCGTGCGTGAGTACACGCACGACTGTCAGGCCCGCCACCATGCGGCTCAAGGAGCCAACGCTCGATGAACTTCTTCGACCTGATTCTCTTGCCCTTCAAATGGATCGTGTCCGCAGTCCTGTGGGTGTTTCACGAGCTGTTCACCCTGATCGGTGCCGATCCCACGTCCGGTCTCACCTGGGTGCTGTGCATCGTGGGTCTCACCCTGGTGATGCGGACGCTGACCATCCCGCTGTTCCTCAAGCAGATCAAGTCCATGCGCGGCATGCAGGAGCTGCAGCCGGAGATGGCCAAGCTGCAGGCCAAGTACAAGGGCAAGAAGGACCAGCTCTCCCGCCAGGCCATGGCGGAGGAGCAGATGGCCCTGTACAAGAAGCACGGCTCCAACCCGTTCGCGGCGTGCCTGCCCGTGATCGTGCAGATGCCCATCTTCTTCGCCCTGTTCCAGGTGCTGCGCTCGGTCCCCCAGGCGGCCGCCAACAACGAGGCGATCCACCTCCTCACGCCGGAGATGGTCCACCAGTTCAACGAGTCCACCATCTTCGGCGCCCCGCTGTTCTCCACACTGATGCAGCCGGGTGACGGCAACCACACCGCCACGGTCATCCTGGCGATCGTGATGATCGTGGCCATGAGCGCCACCCAGTTCATCACGCAGAAGCAGCTGACTGCCCGCAACATGAGCGACACTGCCAAGGCCTCGCCCATGTACCGCCAGCAGCAGATGATGCTCTACCTGTTCCCCATCATCTTCGCGGTGGGCGGCATCAACTTCCCCCTGGGCGTGCTCGTCTACTGGACCGTCTCCAACCTGTGGTCCATGGGCCAGCAGTGGTGGGTCATCCGCAACAACCCCACCAAGGGTTCCCAGGCGGAGCGCGAGCTCAACGAGCGGCGCGCCGCCAAGGGTCTGCCCCCCGTGGGCATGACCAAGAAGGAGCACGAGGAGAAGGTCGAGGAGCAGCGGGTGCGTGCGGCTGCCGGCCAGCGCAACCAGCCCGTGTCCAAGAAGCGTCAGAAGCAGCAGACCAAGAAGAACAACGGCTGAGAGGTCTCCCGCCATGAACGAGACGGACAACGCCCAGGACACGGCTCTGGAGGAGACCGTGGCACCGGAGTCGCAGGTGGACACTGCCCCGCTCTCCCCGCTGGAGGAGGAGGGCGAGATCGCCGCGGACTACATCGAGGAGCTCCTCGACACCGCGGACATCGACGGTGACATCGACATCGAGGTGCGCGACGGCCGCACCTACGTCTCCGTCGTGGCCGAGGACGACGACGCCGATCTGCGGGCTCTCGTGGGCCAGGACGGTGAGATCGTGGAGGCTCTTCAGGAGCTCGCCCGCCTGTCGGTCCTCAGTGCCACGCAGCGGCGCAGCCGCCTGATTCTCGACGTGGCGGGTCACCGGGACGAACGCGCGGCCGAGCTTCGTTCCCTGGCCGACGACGCCGTGGCCAGGGTCCGCGCGGACGGCGAGAGCGTGCACCTGCCGCCCCTGTCCCCGTACGAGCGCAAGATCGTGCACGACGCCGTGGCGGAGGCCGGGCTGGTCTCCGAGTCCGAGGGCGACGGCGCTGGGCGCCACATCGTGATCTCGGCCGGCGTATGAGCGCCCAGGAGTCCAACGGACGGCCCGCGGGGCCGTCGGCCGGAGGGGCAGGCGGTTCCGGCCAGGAACCCGCTCACCGGGCCGCACCGGAGCCCCAGCCGGCTCCACCACTCGGGGACCTGGAACCTGCGGCGCGGGCCATCTTCGGCCCCCGGCTGGACCTTGCGCGGCGCTACACGGAGCACCTGGCCTCATCCGGGATCGTACGCGGTCTCATCGGGCCCCGGGAAGCCCCGCGCCTGTGGGAGCGGCACGTTCTCAACTGCGCCGTGGTGCAGGAGCTCATCCCCGCTGACTCGCGCGTGGTGGACGTGGGGTCGGGGGCGGGTCTGCCGGGTCTGTGCCTGGCCATCGCCCGCCCGGATCTGCAGATCACCCTGGTGGAACCGCTGGAACGGCGCGTGGTGTGGCTCGAGGAGGTCGTCTCCGACCTCGAGCTGGACAACGTCCGGGTGCTGCGGGCCCGCGCGGAGCAGGCCAAGCAGGATGTCGGCACCGTGGACGTGGTCACGGCGCGCGCCGTGTCAGCTCTGGTCGGTCTCGTGGACATCACCCTCCCCCTGCTGAAGGGCCGGGGTGAGCTGCTCGCCCTCAAGGGCCGGTCGGCGGAGGACGAGCTCACGAAGGCGTCCAAGAAGTTGGGGCGCTTCGGTGTCAGGGAGTCGGAGGTTCTGACCGTGGGCGAGGACCTGCTGGCCGAACCCACCACGGTGGTGCGCCTGGTGCTCTGACCTGCCTCTGGCACCAGGGTGCGGGGACGGATGCGGATAAGCTACGAGGAGCACGCATCAGCCATGAAAGGGACTGTCGATGACCACCCCGGAGCACGACCCGCAGGCCGTGAAACGCGGACACGATTTCGGGTTGCCGCCCGATCCCGCTAATCAGTCCAAAAAGGTTGTCCCGGATCGCGGCAAGCATGTTTCACGTGAAACAGACGCTCACGCCGGTCTTGCAGCACAGGATGCGGTGGCTGATACCGCTCTGGGGAGGAAACTCGTGGAAGAGAACAAGCGTCGCGCCAAGCTCAAGAACGTCCACTTGGAGCATCCGAAGAACACTCGCTTCATCACCATCAGCAACCAGAAGGGCGGCGTGGGCAAGACCAGCACGTCCGTGAACCTGGCGGTGGCGCTGGCCCAGCAGGGTCAGCACGTGCTGGTGGTCGACAACGACCCCCAGGGCAATGCCTCCACTGCCCTCGGCATTCCCCACGGAGCGGATGCGGACTCGGTGTACGACATCCTCATCGACGAGGTGCCCGTGGCGGACGTGGTCAAGGAGTCTCCCGAGATGGAGAACCTGTGGGTACTCCCCGCCACGATCGACCTCGCGGGCGCGGAGATCGAGCTGGTGTCCGTGGTGGCTCGCGAGCAGCGTCTGCAACGAGCTCTCGCGGAGTACGCGGAGTCACGCGAGCAGAACGGTTTGCCGCGGCTGGACTACGTGTTCATCGACTGCCCCCCGAGCCTGGGTCTGCTGACCATCAACGCGTTCGTGGCGGCCACGGAGGTGCTGATCCCCATCCAGTGCGAGTACTACGCCCTGGAGGGACTGAGCCAGCTCCTCAACAACATCAAGATGATCCAGAAGCACCTCAACCCCCAGCTCACGGTTTCCTCCATTCTGCTGACCATGTACGACGGCAGGACCAACCTGGCGTCGCAGGTGGCAGACGAAGTGCGTCAGCACTTCCCGGACGAGGTCATGGAGACAATGATCCCGCGATCTGTGCGGATCTCGGAAGCACCCAGCTACCAGCAGAGTGTCATCACCTACGACCCGAGCTCCACAGGCGCGCTCTCCTATCTTGAAGCGGCGGCTGAACTGGCCACGCGGGAGCCTGGCACTTCCCGGGAATGATGCCTCACGTGAGTCGGCGCCACTGACTGGTTCACATGAGGTGGCGGCCGAGCATGCAGGGCAGCTAAGACCGCCGGCCAGGGCGCGGATGATCTCACCGGCGGATGCGGCCCACGACGGGATGCCCCGATGTTTCACGTGAAACATCGGGGCATCGTGCTATTCGCAGTGGGGGTGCCGAGCGACTCCCTGATTGACTCGGGACGCCCCAGGACATGTCGGGGAATGCTTCCGACAACGCGAGGGGCGAACCCCACCACGACTACGATGGGCAGCACATCATCGGTGAAAGGACATGAACGTGGTCGAACGACGTCGGGGTCTTGGGCGAGGTCTTGGTGCCCTCATCCCCAGTGGAGAACCGGAGACTCAACGCAAAGCTGCGGGGAGCCAGAACGAGGCCACCGATGAGCCCAGTAAGCCGGAAAGCGGTCAACGACGTCAGCGAACCGGCTCGGTCGGCGGCGCAGAGGCATCCAAGACATCCGGGAACTCGAAGAACGCGGCCTCGACCGGCAAGGCGCCAACAACCGGAACGGCAGGCAAGGGCGCGCCTTCATCGAAGCGAACGACGACAAGCGACAAGGCGACCTCTCATTCTTCCGGGACTGACGCGGTTAAGAAGGCCGGGTCTGGAGCCAAGAAGTCCACGAAGGCCACGGCAGTGGAGGCGCGCAGTGCTGCGGGGGCCGAGGAGATGGACAAGAACACGAGGACGACGGCCGGCAAGGCGTCCTCGGACGGCGCAAAGACCGTGGGGGCCAGGAAGTCCTCCAATGGTGGTGCCGGTGCCGGTGCCGGTTCCGGCGCCGCAGCCGTCGGCACGGGGAGCGAGCGGAAGAATGCGGTCAGCTCCGAAGGGCCAGGCGCACATGCTGATGTCGAGCAATCCGCCACGCCCAGGGCACGCGCGGCGTCAACCACGCAGGACTCCGCGAGGCATGAGAGCTCAGTCCGAAAGGACAGCGATCGGGACTTCGATGTTTCACGTGAAACATCCAGTGCAGGCGCGTCCCGGCCGGGCGGTCGTTCCAAGGATTCGACAGGTCGAGCAGCTCAACGCCGTCGTGACATGGGGCAGGCACTGCGAAGCACAACGAATGTGAGCCGGCCCGTGGACATGTTCTTTCTGCCGTCCGATCCAGATTCCTTCTCCGATGCCCCTTCCAGCCCTGTGGGCACGTCGCGGGTGACGCCGGACGGTGACGGGGACACGCTACAAGCAACGCGCCCCGAAGGCGCGTCGCATGTCTCGGAGACATCCACGCCGGATTCCGGGCGCAATTCCTCCCTGGCGCACGGGCCCACCGCGTCTCCTGCGGACGATCAGAAAACGCGTAGCGATCTGGCTTCAAAGCAGGTCAGTTCCACCGGGGCGAGCGATGTTTCACGTGAAACATCCGCGACCAAGGGCTCTGACCCCACGGGGTCACAGAACATGGGAGAAGATCTCACGGTGGACGGCGCGCGGACTCGAGACGAAGACACGTCCGTGCCGGTCGAGAGCTCTCCGGAGACTGCGCCCGATTCAAGCGCAGGTGTGCCCACGGATGGTGCAGGCATCACCGAATTAAAGGGTGACGGCGGCGACCTGCGAGCCGTTCCGGGTGCTACCTTCGCCGAGTTGGCGGTAACGGACATCCACCCCAACCGCAAGCAGCCACGGCAGGTGTTCGACGAGGACGAGCTGGCGGAGCTCGCCTTCTCGGTGAAGGAACTTGGCGTTCTCCAGCCCATCGTCGTGCGACCCAGCCGCGACGGTGGCCCGGAAGCCTATGAGCTGGTCATGGGTGAGCGCCGTTGGCGGGCGGTTCAGGCTGCCGGGATGAGCACCATCCCCGCGATCGTCCGGGAAACGGCGGACAACGACCTGCTCCGTGATGCACTGCTGGAGAACCTGCACCGCGCCCAGCTGAATCCCCTGGAGGAGGCGGCCGCGTACCAGCAGCTGATGGAAGAGTTCGGTGCCACTCAGGAGCAGCTGTCGGAGCGCATCGGGCGGTCCCGCCCGCAGATCTCCAACACGCTGCGACTGCTGCGTCTTCCTGCGCTGGTGCAGCGACGTGTGGCCGCCGGTGTACTGAGTTCCGGTCACGCTCGCGCTCTGCTGGCGTTGACGGATCCCGCGGAGATGGAACGTCTGGCTCAGCGCATTGTGGCGGAAGGTCTGTCCGTGCGGGCGACGGAGGAAGCGGTGGCGCTCTCCGACGGCCTCAAGCGCCAGTCCACCAGGCGCAAGGCGCCGAGCACCCGACACGACGACCGTCTGGGCTACATCGCTGATGCCTTCTCGGACAAGCTCGACACCAGCGTGAAAATTCAGCTGGGCGCTCGTAAGGGCAAAATGACCATCGAGTTCGCGTCGGTGGAGGACCTGAACCGCATCATCGACGTGCTGGACCCCAAGCTCGATTCGGAGAACTGACCGCCAGAAGGACCCTCGGGGCATTCCGAGGACACAGAAGGCCCCGATGTTTCACGTGAAACATCGGGGCCTTCTATGTCCGCAAGCTTTACCGGCAGCGCACGCACCCCGGGCAGAGAGGGGCACAGACGCAGGGCACATCGCTCAGACCGAGGGGTCGCTGTGCACCTCAGTACGGGGGTTCACCCGGTAGTAGGCTTCGATGTCCGCGAGGCTCATGGTGCCCGTGGCGGTCGGCTCCGGCGCGGGAGCCGTGACGCGCTGGAGCCCGCACAGCAGTGATTCGGCCAGACGAGACCGGTAGGACTCGGTGCGCAGCTGCTCCCGCTCCACGGGGCTGGAGAGATAGCCCAGGTCCACCCAGGCGGTGGCTGCCCCTGCGCTGCGCAGCGTGCTCCACTGCCGGGCGTGGCTGCCCAGGTCCAGGGCTCCGGTTCGAGCCACCAGTTCCCGGAGGATCATGTCCGAGGCCTTGTGGCCGATGGGTGCGTAGGACTGTCCGGTGGCGGGGTCGCCCCAGTAGAACGTGGCGACGCCCTGAGCATGTGGGGAGCGGTTCCAGTCGCACTGCAAGCACAGCACCACAGCCTGGGGGTGCGCTGCCAGGGCCTCCTGCTGCGTCCGGACGCTCACACGACCGTCCGCCGCGCGGTTCCCTGAGCTCGGTCCCGGGGAGGAAGAAGTGCTCTCGGACTCTTGGTCCCATGGTGTGACGGCAGGAGCGTGCTCCGTGCGTGGGTGCTTTGGCTCTTCCTGGGGCGAGGAGCCCCCGCAGGAGGAGGGATCCACCAGCACGGGCACGGCCCCCACGTTGCGCAGCAGGTCGTAGGCGCGGACCGCCACGTCCATCGTGATCTCGTCCTGGGCCGTGGTGAACTCGGGGGGTGCGGCATCGGGTGCTGTGGCTGAGCTCGCGGCGGAAGGGACCAGAACGACCTCCCGTCCGCGGAGCGCCTCGTGCAGCGACTCCAGCCGCCGGTGGTCGCGCAGGGAGAAGGCCTTGGCGGTGGTGATCTTCTTGCTCACGCGGGCCAGTCCCGTGAGCGTCTCCCGGTCCACGACGCCGTCGACCTCGGTCCCGAGGCTGCTCTGCAGCTCCTTGACCGCGTACTCGGTCTGGCGCGTGAACGTCCCGTCCAGGTGTCCGTAGTAGAAACCCAACAGGGAGAGGTTGGTTTGCAGCTCTTCGACGTCGTCACCGTGCAGCGGCCGGTCCTCCTGCAGGAACAGCGGCCGGTCTCCCAGGGAGTACTGCGCATCGTTGAGCGCCGCCTCGGTGTCCGGCCCCACCACACCGTCCACGATGAGCCCCTTGCGCTGTTGGAAACCCCTCACCGCCCGGTCCACGTGACCGTCGAAGACCGAGGGATCGCGGGCGGCGTCGGGCGCCAGCTCGGTGTCCTGCGCGCCGGCGCGCAGCAGCCTTTCCCTGAGCCCCAGGACCCGTCGGTCGGACACGCCGTGGCGAAGCGGTGCTCCTGCGGTGGGTTGCGGCACGTGGGCCTCCCTGCTGTTGGTCGTCCCGCTCGTGCGGGCTTCTGGTCTGGGGTGAATGATGTCAGAGAAAACCCGGGTCAGCGCACCGTCGGTGCGCTGACCCGGGCGGGTGGTCTCACGCGGAGGGGGTGAGGTACTCCCCGAACTCCTTCTCCAGCGCGGATTTGGGCTTGGCGCCCACGGAGGTCTTGGCCACCTCGCCGTCGGCGAAGAGGTACACCGCGGGGATGGAGGTGATGCCGTACTGGGAGGCGATTGCGGGGTTGTCGTCCACGTTGACCTTGACCACGTCCACCTGCTCGGCGTACTCGGCGGCCAGGGCGTCCAGGACGGGGCCGAGCTGGCGGCAGGGGCCGCACCACTCCGCCCAGAAGTCCACGATGGTGGGCTTGGAGTTCTCGAGGACCTCGGTCTGGAAGGTGGCGTCGGTGACGTCCTTGGCTGAGCTCATGTCTGGTTCCTTTCGTCGGTGTCGCCCGGACGGTTCTGTCCGGAGGGGTCCGCGGGGACGGGTCCGGGCGGAGGAGTGGGGTCAGCGACCAGGGGGTGCACACGGCCCCCGCCGGCTCAGCTGTCCAGCGCCGCCAGGTAGTGCTCCACGTCCACGGCGGCCACGCAGCCCGAGCCCGCGGCCGTGATGGCCTGGCGGTAGGTGGGGTCCACCACGTCGCCCGCGGCGAAGACACCGGGCAGCGAGGTGGTGGAGGAGCGGCCGTCCACGGCGATCGTGCTGTCCACCGTGAGCTCCAGCTGGTCCCGCACGAGGTCCACGCGCGGGTCCGAGCCGATGGCCACGAACAGCCCGGTGACCGCGAGTTCCGAGGCCTCACCGGTGACCGTGTCCTCCAGGGCGAGGGACTCCACCTTGTCCGCACCGTTGATGCCCGTGACCCTGGTGTTCCACAGGATCTCGATCTTGGGGTCGTCGAACGCGCGCTGCTTCATGATGTCCGAGGCACGGAACTCGTCCCGGCGGTGGATCAGCGTGACCTTGTCCGCGAACTTGGTGAGGAAGGTGGCCTCCTCGATCGCGGAGTCACCACCGCCCACCACGGCGATGTTCTGCCCCTTGAAGAAGAAGCCGTCGCACGTGGCGCACCAGGAGACACCGTGTCCGGACAGCCGCTCCTCGTCCTCGAGCCCCAGCTTGCGGTAGGCGGAGCCCGTGGAGATGATCACGGCGCGCGCCCGCAGGACCGTGCCGTCCTCGATGGTCACGGTCTTGACCTCACCGTCCAGCTCCACCGAGACGACGTCCTCGAAGCGGATGTCCGCGCCGAAGCGTTCCGCCTGCTGCTGCATGCTGTCCATGAGCTCGGGGCCCATGATGCCGTCCACGAACCCGGGGTAGTTCTCCACCTCGGTGGTGTTCATGAGTTCGCCGCCGGCGGTCACGGAGCCCGCCAGCACCACGGGCTTGAGGTTGGCCCGTGCCGTGTAGATCGCGGCGGTGTACCCCGCGGGGCCGGAGCCCACGATGACGACGTCGTGGACGGCGTCGTCACCCGGGGCCGCGGCCGGGGCGGTGGACGGCTGGGCGGCGCCGCCCACGCCGATGTTCACGGCGCTGGAGAAGATGCCGGGCTGGTTGCTCACTGCTTCGAAGCCTTTCCCTGGGTCACCGCGTTCGCGGAGGTCGACTACACGTCAGAACGTGGGGAGCACGCTCAGATATTCCACCCTGTGGGGCGTCCTGGGCTGGTCGCGCCGCACGGGGGACGACGACGCCGCACCGCGGGTTCCCGGGGCCTGGACAGCCCCGTGGGCCCACCGTGGGGACCACCCGGACCCCGTGGGGTCAGCGGACGTCCACCTCTCCGATCCGCAGACCGAAGGGGTATCCGCCAATGGGGTTGCTCAGCTGGGGCAGCTCGGTCCACTGGACCAGCACGTACTGGTGGGGCGTGCTGCGGGCGGCGTCCGCGAGCGGAACGGTGACCTCGGGGCCGGTGAAGGAGCCCTTGCCCACCTCCTGGGCGCCCTCGAGAGAGGGCTGGTCCGAGACGTAGACGGTGAACTGGCCACCGGAGCCGTCCGCCTGCTGGATGGTCAGCTCCTGGGCCGTTGCGGGTTCCTTCAGCTGCACCGCGAGACCCACGCTGTCCGCAAGGTTGCCGAACTGCGCGCTGGAGAACCCGTAGCTGAGCCAGTAGGTGGCGGGATCGCCGTCCGTGGCCTGGTTCAGGGTGGCGTCCGTGTCCGCCATGAAGTTCGGATCGGAGGTCAGCCGGGAGGCGGAGGCCACGTCCGGCGCCGCCGCGGCGCTGGGTGCGGCCGTCGCGGCGGGAGAGCCGCTGGGATCCGCCGGAGCCGCGGTCTGCTCCGGTGCTCCCTCACTGGTGAACTGGCTCGTCAGGGTTCCGAGTCCCCGGAACCCCAGGACAATGGCGGCAATCAGCACAATGGCCAGCAGGAGCAGCAGGAGCCAGCGCAACGGCCCCTTGCGGGAGTCCTCCGCGGTGGAGCCGTCGGTGCCCGGTGCGCCCCCGGCGCCCGTGCCCGTGGCGGCCGCACCGACCGTGGCCGTGCTGGTGGGTGAAGACGCGGTGTCCGAGCCTGCAGGGTCCGGCTCCGGATCAAGCCCCTGCCCGCTCCGCTGATCCGCAGCACCCGCCTCCGCGGCTCCTCCGAGGGCGGCGTCTGCCCCCGCAGCTCCTCCGAGAGTGGCCCCGACACCAGCGGTGCCCGCGACGGCAGCTCCCGCACCGGCGGTCTCACCGGTGCTCTCATCGGCCGTTCCCGCGGTGGTCCGCCCCGTGGCCCGCCCCGCGGTCCTCTCGTCGGTCCGCGCGGTGGAACCTGCGGTGGCTCCCTCGGCGCGGTCCCGGGATGCGGCGGCCGGAGCGGCGTCGTCGAGGGGTCCGGGCGCGTCAGGGGACCCGGCGGCGTCGCCGGACGGGACGGCGCGTGAGCCGCCGTGGCGCTCGTCCAGGCGGTCCGGCTTGCCCTCGGTGCGCTCGAAGCTCTCGTAGCGGTTGTCGCCGTCGTACGTGGGGTCGATGGCGCCGGCGGCCACCGTGGCACCACCGGAGCCGCCGCGGGAGGCCGCGCGGTCGAACATGGTGGAGCGCACGGCACCCGGGCGGACCTTGCGCGCGAGGCCGAGCCTGTTGCGCACGGACGGTGCGGGCGGCGCCGAGGAGTAGTCGTCGTAGTCCGAGGCGCTCCAGCGCGTGACGGCGGGCTCCTCGTCCTGGGGCTCCCCCGTGCGGGGTGCGACGCTGCGCTGCGGCTGGGTGGGATCCGGCTCCTCGTAGATGTAGGACGCGGAGGACGCGGTGCGCGCATCCCCGAAGATGTCGTCGGAGAGGGAGTAGTCGTCCGAGTGCTGGTCCGCGAACAGCAGCGCGTCCAGCAGGTCCGTGGCGGGTGCGTAGGACGTGACCAGGTAGGTGGCGTCCTCGGTCTGGCCCATGTCCAGGACCTGGAAGCCGCTGTGCCCGGAGCCGGCCGCGAGGGAACGGGCGTTCTCCACCACGGTGGACTCGTGCGCGGGCGCGGGAACCAGGATGGACACCCGACGGCGCAGGATCTGGTCCTCGCCCTGGAGCACGTGGTCGTGGTCGGCGGTGCTCAGCAGCGACGCGCTGACCTTGTAGCGGCCGCCCAGGACGGTTCCGAGCGCGATGGGCTGGGACACGGTGGCTCCCTCTGATTCGGGCGCCGCGGCGGTCGCACGGACGCGAGAACGAACTTTCCGGCAGTCTACCGGCCGAGCTTGGCCTTCAGCGGGGCCACGAGGGACGCGAACTCCTGCACCCGGAAGACCTTCAGGGCCACCGCGTAGCCCACGGCCATGGCGATGCCTCCGACCGCGATGGTGACCAGCGCCGTGACCTGCCGGTGCCACGGGAAGCCGTCCGTGCTGTAGCCGCCCATGAGCCACAGGGCCGCCACGCCGACGAGCCCCGCAACGAGGGAGGCCGCCAAGATCCGGGCGTGCGAGCCCACGATGCGGGACAGGCCGTAGTCGCCGATCCGCCGCTTGAGCGCGTAGTGGTAGATGACCGTGGCCAGGATGTTCTGCAGGGCGTAGCACCCGGCCACGGCGAACACCATCTGCTCGGGCGGGACGGAGTGGGCGATGACCACGGCGCCGACCACCGTGAACACGGACACCGCGAGCTGCACCATGAACGGCGTGCGGGCGTCCTCCTGGGCGTAGAACGCGCGGCCCAGCATGAACGCCGTGGACATGAACGGTGCGCCGATCGCGATCACGGTGATGACCTGTCCGATCACGGCGCCCGCCGCGGGGACACCGCCGGAGAACAGCATGCCCAGCGGTCCGGCGTAGACGATCAGGGCCACCATGCAGAACACCGTGGCCACGCCCGTGACGCGCAGGCTCGAGGAGAGGGAGGACACCAGGGACTCGCGGTCGTGCTCCGCGGCGGCGGCCGCCATCCGGTTGAACAGCACGGTGGCGATGGACAGCCCGATCACCCCGTGGGGCAGGGCGTAGAGCATCGTGGCCTGGTCCAGCACGGCCGTGCCCGCGATCGGGGCGGGACCGCCCGGGCCGGCGGGAACGTCGGAGCGCGCTCCGGTGGGAATGGCCGCCGTGCGGTACAGGGCCATGAAGGCGAGGTTGGCGATCACGCCGGTGGCCAGGGTCCAGCCGCCCAGCCGACCCGCGGCGGACAGCCCGATCCCGCGCCACCCGAAGCGCGGGCGGATGCGCAGACCCAGGCGGGCGAGCGGCCAGAACAGGATGAAGGCCTGGGCGGCCACGCCCACCGTGGACATTCCCACGAGCCAGAACGTCTGCGCCGACGTCCAGTTCTCCAGCGTGTGCGGGGTGGTGCGGAACGGGCCGAACAGGTAGATGAACACCAGCAGCGAGGCGATCGCGATGACGTTGTTCAGCACGGGCGCCCACATGTAGGCCCCGAACGCGCCCTTGGCGTTGAGCACCTGGCCCACCACGGTGTAGAGCCCGTAGAAGAAGATCTGGGGGAACGTGATCACCGCGAACATGGTGCCCATGGCCAGCTGCTCCTGGGACCAGCCGGGGCCCATGAGCCGCATGATGGGCCCCACGCACAGCAGCACGGCGGCGGTGATCACCAGCAGGGCGATCACGGCGAGCGTCAGCAGCCGCGAGATGTAGTCAGCGCCCTCGTCCTCGGACTTGGACGCCTTGATGATCTGCGGCACCAAAACCGCGTTGAACACGCCGCCGGCGATCAGCACGTAGATCAGGTTGGGCAGGGTGTTGGCCAGCTGGAACACGTCCGCCATGGTGGCGGCGGAGCCGATGGCCACCGTGATCAGGAAGGTCTTGACGAAACCCAGGATCCGGGACACCAGGGTCCCGGAGGCCATGATGGCGCTGGCGCGCGCCCCGGAGCTCTGCATGGAACAAGGCCTCCTGCACGAAGGGTGGGACCGTCCGCGGCGCGGCACGGGTCGAACGGGACACCTTACAACTGGTGGATGATGTATTCCCGGGCGATGTCGGCAATGCGCCGCTCGTTGGGGAAGGACAGCTTGCGCCCGAGGTCGTCGATGCCCGCCCACGCCACGTCCACGGCCTCGTGGTCGGGATCGTTCTCGGTGGTCAGAAATCCGCCGGTGGCCTCCAGCAGGAAGTGGTGGACGGTCTTGTGCACACGGTGCCCGGAGACGGTGAACCAGTAGTCGATGCTGCCCAGCGGGGAGAGCACCCGGCCCCTGATCCCGGTTTCCTCCTCGATCTCCCGCACGGCGGCTTCCTGGTTGGTCTCCTCACCCTCGGGATGCCCCTTGGGGAGGCACCACTCCAGGCGCCCACCGCGGTTGATGCGAGCGATGATGGCCACCGGATGCGTGGGGTCGGACAGGTTGACCACGATCCCACCGGCCGAGACCTCTTCCACCGTGGGCAGCGCGGAGACCGGTTGGTTCGGTCGCCTCTTGGGCGCGCTGGGTACGGGGAAAGCCATGCCGTCTACCTTAGCCACAATCACCTGGCACTCCCTGACGGCCGCCGGAGGCCCCCGCCGCAGCCCCGGCAGGGCAGTCGAGGAGCCGTGGCGCGACCCCGCCCCGGTTCGGTGGCGGCGGCCGGCGAGGCCGCTCGGGGCCGTGATGCGATAATGGCTCGCATCATGACGCAGCTGCTGGACACCTCCTCCCTCCATCCCGTCTCCCTCGAACTGGGTCGGCTCTTCGCCGCCTCCGGGCACGACCTGTCCCTCGTGGGCGGTCCCGTCCGCGATCTGCTCCTGGGGCGGGAGGCCCTGGACCTGGACTTCACCACGGACGCGGATCCCGATCAGACCCTGGCCGTCATCCGTGACTGGGCGGACGCCCACTGGGAGATCGGACGGGACTTCGGGACCATCGGGATGCGCAAGGCGGGCATGCAGCTGGAGATCACCACCTACCGTGCTGAGGCCTACGACCCCGACTCGCGCAAGCCCACCGTGGCGTTCGGGGACGACCTCACGGAGGATCTGCGCCGCCGTGACTTCACGGTCAACGCCATGGCGCTGCGGCTGTCGGACATGGAGCTCGTGGATCCCTTCGGGGGCATCAAGGACCTGCACGCGGGTGTCCTGCGCACCCCCGGAACCCCGGAGGACTCCTTCACGGACGATCCCCTCCGCATGATGCGCGCCGCCCGCTTCACGTCCCAGCTGGGTCTGACGGTGGCGGAACCGGTGCGGGAAGCCATGACCGCCATGGCCCAGCGGATCGAGATCGTCTCCGCGGAGCGCGTGCGCGAGGAGCTGGTCAAGCTGATCTGCGGCGCCCACCCGCGGCGCGGCGTGGAACTCATGGTGGACACCGGTCTCGCGCAGATCGTGCTGCCCGAGGTGCCGGCGCTGCAGCTCGAGACGGACGAGGCCCACCACCACAAGGACGTCTACCAGCATTCCCTCACGGTCATGGAACAGGCCGCAGAGAAGGAGACGGACCCGGCGGGCCCCGTTCCCGCCCCGGACTTCGCGCTGCGCTTCGCCGCGCTGATGCACGACGTGGGCAAGCCCGCCACCCGGCGCTTTGAGCCGTCCGGGGCGGTCAGCTTCCGCCACCACGAGGTGGTGGGCGCCAAGCTCACACGCAAGCGGATGAAGGCGCTGCGCTTCGACAACGAGACGATCAAACGGGTCACCCGCCTGGTGGAACTGCATATGCGTTTCTACGGATATGGGGAGGCGGACTGGACCGACTCCGCGGTGCGCCGCTACGTGCGGGACGCGGGGAGCGAGCTCGAGCGGCTGCACCGGCTGACCCGCTCGGACGTGACCACCCGGAACCGGCGCAAGGCCGCCCGGCTGGCCGGGCACTACGACGAGCTCGAGCGGCGCATCGCGCAGCTGGCGGAGCAGGAGCAGCTCGACGCCGTGCGCCCCGAGCTGGACGGGCAGCAGATCATGGAGATCCTGGGCATCCCGCCGGGACCCCAGGTGGGGCGGGCCTACAAGTACCTCCTGGAGCTGCGCCTGGACGAGGGGGCGCTCGGGGAGGACGAGGCGCGGGAGCGGCTGCTGCGGTGGGCCCGTGAGAAGGGCATCGGGGGCTCCTGAGCTGAGCGGCGGCGTCGTGCCGAGGGGCGGGGCACTGCGCCACCCCGGTGTGGTCCGGCGCTGGGGCCGCGCCACAGGCCCGGTGCCGCGCGCCGTTCCACGGACTCGGTGCCGTGCGCCGCTCCACCGGGCAGGTGTCGCCCGGCACTGCGCGCCGCAGAGTGACATGACGCCCGAGAACGCGCACCCGCGTGGAACACTGGTGATCGATTTCCCACCCACGTCCTAGGAGACCCCGCATGAGCCTCGAAGGTGCGCGCAACAGGTCCGGAGCAAGTGCCGGCCTGATGCTGCTGGGCGTGGGGCTGTACACGGTGATGATGGCCTACCTCATCCGCATCCCGTGCCACGTGCCGGAGTGGAACGTCGCGGAGCAGGTCCCGCAGCTGTGCGCCACCGTGATCGACGCGGGCGATCTGGGGGTGCACTCCTCGGACGTGGCCGGAGGTTTCTTCACGGGCGGCCCCACGGGGGACCAGCCCGTGCTGGTGGGCATGATCACCACGATCATCGGGTGGTTCGCCTCCAACCTGTCCTCCCTGATGGGCCTGGACGTGGGGCAGGGCTTCTACCTGGACCTCTCGGTGGTGCTGCTGGCCCTGGTGTGGCTGGCGATCGTGGCCGTGGTGTCGTCGTTGAGCGGCAACCGCAGCACGGATGCGCTGGTCATGGCGCTGTCCCCCGTGGTGGTGCTGGTGGGCTTCCAGTCCTGGGACCTGTGGGCCGTGCTCTTCATGATGCTGGCCGTCCTGGGGTACGTGCGCGGCAACCCCGCTGTGGCCGGGATCATGGTGGGTTTCGGCGCGTCCGTGGCCTTCTTCCCGGTGGTGGTGCTGCTGGCCATCCTGATCATGGCCGCCCGGCACCGGTTCCTGAAGGACATCGTCTCCGCGCTGCTGTGGGCCGTGTTCGCGTGGGCGGTGATCAACGGCACGTACATGCTCACGGCTTGGGACCGGTGGCTCGCGCAGTTCAACGAGATGGTCCGCTCCGACACGGGCAGCTCCTCCCTGTGGAACGTGTGGGGCTCCACCGTGGAGCCTCGCACCGGAGTCTCCCTGGGCGCCGGGGACGGTGGCCAGTTCGTCCTGCTGAGCATGGTGCTGGCCCTGGTGTTCGTCCTGCTCGTGGCACTGCTGAGCAAGCGTGAACCCTCCGTGGTGCAGGTGACGTTCCTGCTGCTGGCGCTCTACATCCTGCTGGCCAAGGAGTACTCCCTGACCTACGTGCTGTGGCTCGTGCCGCTCGTGATCCTGTGCCGGCGCAACTGGGTGGAGTTCGCGCTGTGGCAGGTGGTGGAGACCCTCTACTGGGCCACCGTGGTGCTTCCCAGCTCGGCGTGGCCCACCCTGCCCTGGGTGCAGGAGTTCGGGTGGAGCGCCCAGGACCTGCTGGCCGTGGTGCGCTACGCGTTCCTCGTGTACCTGGTGGTGGCCGTGGTGGTGGACATGTTCCGGGGCCGCAAGGCGGCGGCCCTGGGCGCCTCCGCCGTGCAGTAGCCCGCCGCGGAACCCATGAGCAGACACGAACCCGAGGCCCTCGAGAACCTGGCGCTGCCCACCCTGCGCGCCCTGGCCGTGCCGCTCGTGGTGGTCCTCGCCCTCGTGGTCGGCATCGTCACGGTGTGGACCTCCGCCGCGAACTGGTTCCTGGTGGCTCGGGACCCGGAGTCCCCCGTGGACACCTACCTGAGCCACCTGGAGGGCGGCAGCTCCCGGCAGGTCATGGCGCCGCTGCTGACCACGGAGGACGACGGGCTCGACCAGGTGCTCACCAACCCCGCGTACCGAGCCGCGGGCAACCGCCCGCAGCGCCACGAGTTCGTGGGCACCCGGGTCACCGGGGACACGGCGGTGGTCACTGTGGACGTGGGCCTGGGGGACGGCTCCGTGGTCCGGCGCGCCTACACCGTGCACCTCGTGACGGCGTGGGGGCCGTTCAACGACGCCTGGCAGCTGCGCGAGCGCGAGCACGCGCCCGTGACCGTCCGCCTGCCCGCCGCCGTGGACGCGCTGGCCGTCAACGGGCAGAAGGTCCGCCCCGAGGGCACCGCGATCGGGTCGGACCCGGACGCCCCTCCTGGCGGTCCCGCCCGCACCTGGCGCTTCGAGGGCCTCCCCGGTCAGTACGACGTCGCCCTGCCGCAGGACTCGTACCTGCTGGCCGGGAAGCATGCCGTCACGGAGATATCTCTTGCGGATCCGCGTCCGGCCGAGGCGGGCATGACCTACGAGGCCTCGCCACGCATGTGGGAGGAGGTAGAGCGCGAGGTGCAGAACACCCTCAGCATGTGCGGCAGCGTGGTGCGTTTCGACGCGGCCACCTGTCCCGTGCCCCGGAAGGCCGAGCGGGCGCCGTCGTCCGGGGGTGGCGCACCGACCGGGACGAGCGGTCTGGCGGACGGGGTCTCCAACGTGCGCTGGCAGCTCACCTCGCGTCCCGCGCTGCTGCTGGAGCCCGACGCGCGGGATCCCCTCACCTTCCACGCGGTGCCCTTCCGGCAGGCGCAGGCCCGGGTCACGTGGCTGCAGAACGGGCGGCAGATGGTGGAGACGGTGTCCTTCGAGATCGAGGTGACGGCCCGCACCACCGGGGAGCACCTGGACACCGACGTCCGGTTGCGCTCCCCGCTGACCCACGCCCAGGCGGGCCCTCGGCCCTCCTAGACTGGAGACAGCCGAGACACCGCAGTGCAGCACGAGGACAGGGGAGCCACCATGGCCGAGGAACCGGAGTACTACCGCGCGCAGCCCATGCCGCCGCGGGGCGGGGCCGGTCCGGGCTCGCCGTACGGCAACACCGCCGGCGCCTCCTGGGGAGGCCCTACGGTCAACGTGAACGTGGTGGGTGGCAAGTCCACGCTGCTCGCGTACGTGCTGTGGTTCTTCCTGGGCCAGTTCGGGATCCACAAGTTCTACCTGGCCCAACCGTTCCAGGGCCTGATCTACCTCACCCTCGGGGTGGCGGGGTGGGCCACCGTGGGCATCATCATCGGATGGTTCCTGCTGATTCCCCTGTGGCTGCTGCTGCTCGTGGACATCTTCGTGATCCCGGTGCGGGTGGGCACTCTCAACGCCCGGCTGGCCCGGCGCGTCAGTGGCTACTGAGGCTCCGCTGTAGTAAAGTGGGCAAGTCTGTGTGCCGTGCGCCGTTTCTCGTGCCGGCACCGACAACGCACAGAACCTCCTGCTGCGGAAGGACCGCAGCCGCTCAGCCCGAAGGAGGTGGGTTCTTTACATGCGTGAATACGAACTGATGGTCATCCTCAACCCCGAGGTGGAGGAGCGTGCCGTCGAGCCGACCCTCAAGAAGTTCCTCGAGGTCGTCACCAAGGAGAACGGCACCGTCGACAAGCTCGACATCTGGGGCCGTCGTCGCCTGGCCTACGAGATCCAGAAGAAGTCCGAGGGGATCTACGCCGTGGTGAACTTCACCGCCGAGCCGCAGACCGCCAAGGAGCTGGACCGTGTCCTGAGCCTGAACGAGGCCGTGATGCGCACCAAGATCATCCGCCCGGAAGAGCAGAAGATACACGGCAAGTGAGCTGACGTGCGGTTCACCCGGACTGCACACCGCACTCTCCCCGGCAGCCCTCACGGGCTCCATGAGATGCTTGTCAACCCACTGAGTCTCGCATCCAGCGTCCACACATCCGGAGGTTCACATGGCTGGCGACACCGTCATCACAGTGATCGGAAATCTGACCGCAGACCCCGAACTTCGCTTCACGCCGTCCGGAGCCGCCGTGGCCAACTTCACCGTTGCGTCCACCCCGCGCGCCTTCGACCGGCAGAGCAACGAGTGGAAAGACCAGGAAACTCTTTTCATGCGCTGCTCGGTGTGGCGTGAGGCAGCCGAGAACGTGGCGGAGTCCCTCACCAAGGGCACCCGCGTGATCGTCCAGGGCCGCCTCAAGGCACGCTCGTACGAGACCAAGGAAGGGGAGCGCCGCACCAGCACCGAGCTGGAAGTGGACGAGATCGGCCCCTCCATGAAGTACGCGACCGCCAAGATCAACCGGAACTCGCGCGGCGGAGGAAACTCCTACGGCGGGAACCAGGGCTTCGGTGGCGGTCAGGGCGGCTTCGGAGGAAACCAGGGCGGCGGCCAGGGAGGGTTCAACGACTCCCAGGGCGGCGGCGGTGGTTTCAACCAGGGCGGCGGGTTCAACGGGAACCAGGGCGGCCGTGGCGGCCAGCAGCGACCGCAGCAGGGCGGTGACCCCTGGGGTCAGTCCTCCGGCGGGAACTACGACTGGGGCGCCGACTCCGAGGACGAGCCCCCCTTCTAAACATCAACAATCCACCCCATCCCGCAGGTTCGCCTGCGGGCTCCGCACCAGAAAAGGAGCACCACGATGGCCAAGGCTGAAATTCGCAAGCCGAAACCAAAGCAGAACCCGCTCAAGGCGGCTGACGTCACCGAGATCGACTACAAGGACGTCGCACTGCTGCGCAAGTTCATCTCCGATCGCGGAAAGATCCGCGCTCGCCGCGTGACCGGCGTGTCCGTCCAGGAGCAGCGCAAGATCGCCCAGGCGATCAAGAACGCTCGTGAAGTGGCACTGCTGCCCTACTCCGGCGCCGGCCGCTGATCAGAGAGGACTGAGAACTCATGGCAAAGATCATCCTGACCCAGGAAGTCTCCGGGCTCGGTTCCGCTGGCGACGTGGTGGACGTGAAGAACGGCTACGCCCGTAACTTCCTGTTCCCCCGCGGCTTCGCCACCCCGTGGAGCCGTGGCGCCGAGAAGCAGATCGAGTCGATCAAGCAGGCTCGTGCGGCACGTGAGCTGTCCTCCCTCGAGGACGCGCAGGCTCTCGCCGCCAAGCTGACCTCCACCACCCTGACCGTTCCGGTCACGGCCGGTGCCGAGGGCCGCCTGTTCGGCACGGTCCGCGCCGGCGACATCGCCTCCGCTGTGGAGAACGCCGGTCTCGGTTCCATCGACAAGCGTCGCGTGGACCTGACCCAGCGCATCAAGACCACCGGCGTGTACCAGGCCGTGGTCCACCTGCACGAGGACGTCAACGCGAACGTGGAGTTCGAGGTCGTCCCCGCCTGATCCCCGTGGTCCCGCCGCAGCACCCCGGTGCTCGGCGAGCCCGTCCGCATCCGTCAAGGGGCGCGGACGGGTGGACCCCGGTGGATCCGCGCAGGATCCGTGAGAACCCCGTGGAATGCCCTCCACGGGGTTCTTCCATGCCCGGAGGCATCCAGCCTCTCCGGAGCGGTTCGTGGGAGGATCGAGGTCATGATCTCCAGGAGTGTGTACACGGTGAGCACGGGCCGCAGGCTGTTCTGGGCCGGGCTGGGATGTGTGGCCCTGACCGTGGTCCTCTTCTTCGGCGGGTTCCTGGTGGGCAACTCCTTCAGCCCGGAGTTCTCCATGGGGGTGCTTCTGGCGGGGCTGATCCTGAGTGCCGTCACTTCCCTGGTGGCCGGGATCATCGGGGTCGCCGGGATCGTGGCGTTCCCCCGGCTGCGCGGCAGGTTCGTGCTGGTGCTCCTGCTGGCGCTGCTGTGCTCCCCCCTGCTGTGGCTCATGTCCCTGGTGCTCATCAGCTGATTCATCCACAGCTGAGCCTGCTTGTCCACAGAGATCTCCACATGCTGTGCACACGGCCGAGCGGCGTGTTCCACACGTTTCCCACAGTGTTTTCCACAGGCCGTGGACAGCGCGGGAGCACGCGCTGTGCGGGTCTGAGGGCGGTGCGAGAATGGTGGGGTGCGCCGCGGAGGACGGGCGCCGCCGTCGTGAAGAAAGTGAGACAGGGTGTCCGAATACACGTCCGGGCCGCGCGAGGACTACGGCCGCACCATGCCGCACGACAACCAGGCCGAGCAGTCGGTGCTGGGCGGGATGATGCTCTCCAAGGACGCCATCGCGGACGTGGTGGAGGTGCTGCGCGGCGTCGACTTCTACAAGCCGGCGCACGAGAACATCTACGACGCCGTGGTGTCCCTCTACGGGCGCGGCGAGCCGGCGGACGCGATCACCGTGGGGGACGAGCTCACCAAGAACGGTGAGATCGAGCGGATCGGCGGGATCGCCTACCTGCACTCGCTCATCGCCTCCGTGCCCACTGCGGCGAACGCGGGCTTCTACGCGGAGATCGTGCGGGAACGCGCGGTGCTGCGGCGGCTCGTGGAGGCCGGCACCAAGATCGTGCAGCTGGGCTACGCGCACGACGGCGAAGTGGACGACATCGTCAACGAGGCCCAGGGCGAGATCTACCAGGTGGCGGAGCGGCGCACGGCGGAGGACTACGTCCCGCTGAAGGACGTCATGGAAGCCACCGTGGACGAGATCGAGGCCGCGGGCAGCCGCTCGGGCATGCAGGGTGTGCCCACAGGGTTCCACGAGCTGGACGAGCTGACGCACGGCTTCCAGGGCGGGCAGATGATCGTGATCGCGGCCCGTCCGGCCATGGGCAAGTCCACGCTCGCGCTGGACGTCGCGCGCTCGGCCTCCATCAAGCACGGCATGACCTCGGTGATCTTCTCCCTGGAGATGAGCCGCAACGAGATCGCCATGCGACTGCTCTCCGCGGAGGGAACCCTCAACATGCAGGACCTGCGCGCGGGCACCCTGCACGACGACCAGTGGGCCAAGATCGCGCAGATCATGGGCAAGATGAACGAGGCACCCCTGTTCATCGACGACTCCCCGAACATGTCGCTCATGGAGATCCGCGCCAAGTGCCGCCGGCTCAAGCAGAAGCACGACCTCAACCTGGTGATCCTGGACTACCTGCAGCTCATGAGCTCCGGCAAGAAGGTGGAGTCCCGCCAGCAGGAGGTCTCCGAGTTCTCCCGTGCGCTCAAGCTGCTCGCCAAGGAGCTGGACGTGCCCGTGGTGGCGCTGTCCCAGCTGAACCGTGGAGCGGAGCAGCGCCAGGACAAGAAGCCGCAGGTGAGTGACCTGCGTGAATCGGGCTGCCTCACCGGTGACACTCGCATCCTGCGGGCGGACACCGGCGCAGAGACGACCATGCGTGAGCTCTTCGACGCCGGCGAGAAGGACGTGCCCGTGTGGGCGCTTGCGGATGACCTCCGGTACGTCAAGCGGCCCATGACGCACGTCTTCTCCACAGGCACCAAACCGGTGTACAAGCTCCGGCTCGCATCCGGCCGCGAGGTCCGGGCCACGGCCAACCACAAGTTCTACACCTACGACGGTTGGACGGCGCTGGGAGATCTCACGGCTGGAGAACGACTGGGCATCCCGCGGCACGTGTGTGCGCCGGAGCAGGAGACGCAGTGGGACGACGACGCCGTGTCCCTGCTGGGCGCGTCGCTCACCACCTCAACGTCTCTGTCCGCCGAGATCTTCACACTTCCGAAACAACAGATTCGTGACCTCTTGAGCGCGGCGTGGTCTGCGTCGGGCACGGTCACCGGTGGGGAGCGAGTCAACGACCACGTCGGTGAGGTCTTCATCGACGGACTGACCCGGGGCGTCGCCGACCAGGTCGCCCGGCTGCTGCTGAGGTTCGGCATCGTGGGGACCGTGCACGATTTCGGCAGGGGCGCAGATCTGCGCATCGAGGAGTTCGAGGATCAGCTCATGTTCCTCGAGCAGATCCCCGTGGACGGCCACTGTGCCCGGGCGGCCGGTCAGCTGCGGGCTCGCCTCCGCATGGTCAAGAACGAGCGGACGGCAGGGGCTGGCGCGTCAGACGAACCCGTCAACGTGTGGGACGACGTCCGCCGAATCGTGAAGAGCCGGGGTGTTCCAGCGCTGACTTCGGACACTGCGGTGCTGGAACGGCCGACTCGTGTGGGTCAGCTCGTCGAGGCCCTCGACACCCACGAGCTCGACATGATCGCCATGAACGACCTCTACTGGGACCGCATCCTGTCCATCACGCATGACGGCGAGGAAGAGGTTTTCGACGCCACCGTGGTGGGTTCGCACAACTTCATTGCCAACGGTGTGACGGTGCACAACTCGATCGAGCAGGACGCGGACATGGTCATCCTCCTGCACCGTGAGGATGTGTACGACAAGGAGTCCCCGCGTGCCGGCGAGGCGGACGTGATCGTGGCGAAGCACCGCAACGGCCCCACTAAGACCATCGTGGTGGCCTTCCAGGGGCACTACTCGAGGTTTGCGAACATGGCGCTGGAAGGGTTCTAAAACTTGTCCGGGGGTGCAATTGATAGACTTCCAAATAAGACCTGACCTCATTGGCTGTATCGCCGGATCTGTTCACCATTAGCATCCCAGTAAATGAGGTCCATGGTGTTGCGCAGAACAAAATCGATGAGGTCCTCACCGGGGTACTCAGGGATGACAACAACGCACTTGAATTCTGGACCGTCGATGTAGCGGCTGTAATCCAAAAGTTGGCCGATCGCCATTCTAATATTTTGGCGCGAGGAAGAACTTTTTACTTCATAAAGTTCTCGTTCGGCGGGATCCCACACGTCCGTGTACAAGGTAGAAGGTGAATTTGCGGGCTTGATGGACAGGCGAAGTTCAAGGCGAAGTTTTTCACGAAGTCGATCTTCGATCTGTCGCTCGCTACGCGTAACGCTCATGGCTGCAGTCTCGGCGCGATGGACGAGAACAGCCTTTGTCTGCTCCGCGGCGACCTCTTGTACTCGCAGTTCCGGGGCGGGCGGAGATGCCGGAGGGGCCACTGCGATGGGGACAGAGGCCGTGAAATCTCCTACCCGTTCAAGCGTAAAGACAATTACTTTGCGATGCGCGCCATTGCCAACCGGTGCGAACTCATAACGCCACCCATGATCGGGGTGGGTCTCGAACTTTCCTTCGTAGCGATGAGTGCGCCGCTGAGTTCCAGGGACGAATCCTTCGGCAATGAAAAGATGGACCTCCCTATTGTCTGCCATCGAGGTCCGCAACACCTCGTTCCGGCGAATGAACTGCTGGTCGCCGGAGGTTCCGTGGCCGGTATAATCGAACGCGGTTTGGTCCGGGGTTACCCAGCCATCGAAATTGTAACCGTGATAGTGAACTACCTTTGGGTCTGAGAAGAGGAAAATGAAGCGACCGCCTGCGGGGGTCACCATGCCGCTTTGGGTGTCACCCCCGTACCGAGCGCTGATTTCCTTGCGGGTAACGACATCGCCGATGTTTAGGGAAAATTTTGTCTCCTTGGGTTCCACAAGGTCAGTGTACGCAGGCAGTCAATGCGTCTGCATGTAAAAGGCGGCGTGCAGTGGTCTGTCCCGTGTGGCCAACCTCCCACCAGACTGCCCCCTCCTCGCCTCGCCGGTAACTGCGGCGCCCCACTACGCTTGGCCAGTGCTCACCACTGAACAGGCCGCTTACAAACTCGCCTTCCAGATCGCGGACGCCCTGATCCGTAGCGGGGCGGGGTCCGCGAACACCACCAAGTCGCTGCTGTCGATCTTCCGCAAGACAGACCTGCGGGACGTGACCGTCAGTGTCTCCCTGGGGCAGGTGACCATCAGCCACCAGGACCAGCCGGACAAGGCGCCGAGCACGCGGGTGTTCGAGACCCAGCCCGGAACGCTGGACATCGAGCTGCGCAGTGCAACGGGTGCGGTCCTGGAGGACTTCGTGCTGGGCCGGCTGGATGCCGATGAGGCGAGCCGTCGCATGGACGAGATCATGGCGAAGTCGCGGGTCATCGGCCACAAGCTGATCATGACCGGTTTCACGATGTTCGGGGTGGGCTTCGCGCTGATCCTCGGCGGCAGCTGGGGGACGGCCATCAGCGCCGCCGCGGTCTCGGCCGTGGTGTACGGCGTGTACGCCCTGGTGCAGCACGTGAAGGCCCCAGAGATCTTCAGCCTGGCCGCCGGTGGCCTGGTGGCGGTCATGGGGGCCACCGTGTGCGGGATGTTCTTCTCCATCACTCAGACGGCGGTGTGCATCGTCGCCGCGCTCGCGGCATGGCTCGCCGGGATCGCGGCGTACGGGGCGGTGCACGACGTGATCACCGGTTGGTACGTCTCGGCCTCGGGCCGGATCCTCGAGGCCGTCACGAGCACGGCGGGTCTGGTGGCCGGTGTCACGGTGGGCATCCACGCCATGCAGCCGCTCGTGGGGGGCTCGATGGACTACATCGAGACCCTGGAGATGGACGACTCCCGCTGGGCGCTGACCGTGCTGGGTGCCGCGGTGGTCTCCGCAGGTTTCGCGCTGGCCTCCGGTGGCCGCGGCTGGAAGCTCGCGGCCCTCGGGCTGTTCGGCGGCCTGGTGCAGCTGGGTGTGCTGGGCGTGGGTGCGCTCGGGATGAGCTCCTACAGCGCCATCCTGGTCTCCTCGATCGTCGCGGGGGCACTCAGCGTGGCACTCACGCGCGCCCTGGACCTCGCATCCAACGCCACCCTGATGATCGTGCTGCTTCCCCTGTTCCCGGGCATGCTCGTCTACCAGGGTGTGCTGGGCACCATCTTCGGCCTTGAGGACGCCGGCGAGTCCGTCCTCAAGGCCGCGATCACCGCGTTCTGCCTGTGCATGGGCGGCATGCTGGGGCAGTACCTGGCCTCGGAGACCCTCTGGGCCGGGCGCCGCAGGCAGTTCGCGCTGAAGCACCCTGGCCAGAAGTTCCGCCGGGAGATGACGGACGAGGAGAACTTCAGCGACATCATGGTCCCGATCTTCTCCAAGCCCTTCAACAGCTGATCAGCTACTTCCTCATGGCCTCGGCCACGCGCTGCACGAGGCCGCGCATGTTCTCGAGCGTGCGCTCGGTGCGTTCCTCGGGACTCATGGTCTCCTCCATCTGGCGCACGCCCTCGGGCTTGCGCCGCCCCAGCGTGTAGTCGCTGCACGCCAGGTTGGAGCACACGTACGTGCCCACGGAGCTGTACTTGTCCTTCGCGGACTTCGAGCGCTGGATGGACACGAGCGACACTCCGCTGGCCGGGTGCAGGGTCAGACAGATCTGGCACATCCGCGCCCCACCCGTCGCCTTCTGCGCGCTCTTCTCCATGACGAGCCCGCGCAGGCCGTCCTCGGTCTCGACCACCACGTAGCCGGCGCGCGGCGACTTGGGGTCGTACCACCCCAGGAAGATCTGCTGCTCCCACGCGGTGTGCAGCACGTCCTGGGGGATGTTGATGCGCTGTGCAGCACCTTTGGAGCAGTTGATGAAGCTCTTGCGGATCTCGGATTCTGTATGCGTGTGCATGATTCTGGGCTTTCGTTCTGGTGTGTCACTACGCGCACGACGTCGCTCGCGGGCGTTGTGCGAGGCACGCACCCGGGCGCGGGGCGGGGAGGCGCGGCGGCGTCGTCGTACGGGAGCGTGAGGACGCCGGGCACGGTCCGGCGGCGGGGCGGGGACGCGGTAAGGTTTTCGGGCGTGGCGAAGGGCGCGGCCCGGTCGTCCGCAGTCGACGGCCGCGCGGGTCAGCGCTGTCTGGTGCCGGCGTGGAAGCCGGCTGCCTCCTGGCGCACGTGAGCCTCGTTCCTCCGCGGGTGCGGATCGTGGTGACGTACCCGGCGAGTCTAACGCCGGGCTGTCGCATGTGCAGCGAGGGCGGCTGAGGGGCGCGTTGGGGGGGCTTTCCACGGGTTCACATGATGGGAAAGGTGGGGTGCGCTGAATCCCTGACAGAGATGCATCTGACATGGGAAAACACCAATATAAGATACATATGTATGATAAAATCCATGTTTCTACATGAACGGCGGTGACACGGAGGACCACCATGGGCAGCGTAAGCATTGATCGCCGGCAGCTGGCGAAAGGAGCTGCTTGGAGTATCCCCGTGGTGGCTGTAGCGACTGCCGCCCCCGCAATGGCCGCCTCGCCCACGCCGCAGCTCGACCCATGGGGGCGCGCCACGTGGAATTTGACCTGGTACACCGAGCGGGTGGACAACTACCAGAGCTTCAAGCTGTTCTCCACGACTCCGAAGTCCAATGTGCCGGGCCGGGGGTTCTGCGTGCTGAACACGAACTCTTCCACTCAGATTTCCAACGCTGCCGTGACGTACTACCTGCCCTACTACAGCTCTCTCACGTTCTCGGCACAGAACGGCCCGGGATTCAACGGCTGGAGCAGGCTCTCGCGGGACTCCAGCAAGTCGAACAAGTACTTCAACGGGGTGACCTACTACGCCTACACCACCGTCTACACCGGCGGGGTCACGGCGCAGGACGGGACCACGTGCCTGCCCTCATTCGGGTTCGAGAGCAATGACAATCTCTCCTCCACGGGGTACTTCTTCGTGGATCACTCGGTGCTGGTCAATGGCAACACCCTCAGAGCCAACTTCGGCCCTGTGACCATGGTTGGCTGAGGTCCCCTCCACAGCCCGGGCCCGCAGTGGCCGCACCGCCTACCCTGGGGGCATGACCTCCACGAGCACCGAAACCGAGTCCCTTGCTGTCCTGCGGGAGGTCTTCGGCTACGACGCCTTCCGGGGTGAGCAGGCGGAGATCATCGACCAGGTGGTCGGCGGCGGGGACGCCGTGGTGCTCATGCCCACCGGCGGCGGCAAGTCCCTGTGCTATCAGATCCCCGCGATCCTGCGGGAGGGCACGGGCGTGGTGGTCTCCCCGCTGATCGCGCTCATGGCGGACCAGGTGGCCGCGCTCGAGGCCGTGGGCATCCGCGCGGCATTCCTCAACTCCACGCTGGAGCCCTACGAGGCACAGGAGGTCGAACGGCAGCTCGGTGCCGGGGAGATCGACCTGCTCTACCTGGCTCCCGAGCGGCTCATCCTGCCGCGCACCATCGACCTGTTGAAGCGCTCGCCGGTTGCCCTGTTCGCGATCGACGAGGCGCACTGCGTCTCCCAGTGGGGCCACGACTTCCGCCCCGACTACATGGGACTCTCCGTGCTCGCGGACGCCTTCCCGGACGTTCCCCGGATCGCGCTGACTGCCACCGCCACGCGGGCCACGCACCAGGAGATCACCGAGCGGCTGCGCATGGAGAACGCGCGGCACTTCGTCTCCAACTTCGACCGCCCCAACATCCAGTATCGGATCGAGCCCAAGGACGGCGCCAAGGACCAGCTGCTGCGGCTGATCCAGTCGGAGCACCCGGGGGAGGCCGGCATCGTCTACTGCCTCTCCCGCAAGAGCGTGGAGACCACTGCGGCCTGGCTCTCGAAGCGCGGGGTCACCGCCCTGCCGTACCACGCGGGGCTCGACGCCGCGGTGCGCCAGGACACCCAGGTGCGGTTCCTGCGGGAGGAGGGGATCGTCGTCGTCGCCACGATCGCGTTCGGCATGGGGATCGACAAGCCGGACGTGCGCTTCGTGGCCCACCTGGACCTGCCCAAGAGCATTGAGGGGTACTACCAGGAGACCGGCCGCGCGGGTCGCGATGGCATGCCCTCCACGGCATGGATGGCGTACGGCCTGGGGGACGTGGTGAACCTGCGGCGGATGATCGACCAGGGCGAGGGCAGCGACCTGCACAAGCGCAATGCGCGCTCGCACCTGGACGCCATGCTCGCCCTGTGCGAGACCACCGACTGCCGGCGCGTGCAGCTGCTGCGGTACTTCGGGCAGGACTCGGAGGCCTGTGGGAACTGCGACACATGCCTGAACCCGCCCAAGGTCTGGGATGCCACCGTGCCTGCCCAGAAGCTGGGACTGCCGCACCGATAGGTGACCTCTGATCTGGCTTGCCCACTGGGCGGCCTGGAAGGATGTGCACCATGCCCGC